>CALXCT010000045.1 GCA_944386865.1 uncultured Oscillospiraceae bacterium
ACGCTGCCCTCGTTTTGGAACAGCCCCCGGCGGCACAGCCGCTGGAGCATGGTATAGGTGGTGGACTTCTTCCAGTTCAGCTCCGCCTGGCACAGCTTCACCAGCTCCCCCGAGGGGATGGGCGCATGCGCCCAGATCAGGTCGGCGAACCGGGCCTCCATGGCCCCCAGCCGGGTCTCGTTCACGGGTCATTCCTCCTTTGGTCTAATGCGAGTAGATCTATCTCACAAGGAGAGTCTAATACCATTAGACCAATCTGTCAAGAGGGGAGCGGACGGTTTTGAAAGAGTTCTGCAACAGGAAGGGGGCGGACCGCTTGAGCGGTCCGCCCCCTCTGAGTCGAGGCTGTTATTTCTTTTTCCGGCCCAGGTAGTGCCGGTCGGGGTCCACCTCCATGCGGAGAAGGCGGATCTCCTCGTAGCTGGGCTCCTCCATCACGGTGGCCCGGGACAGGTCGATGTCCCACCCGGTGTTTTCCTTCACCTGCTCCGGGGTGACGCCGGGAAAGAGCTCGGCGGCGTAGAGCACCCCCGTCTCCGGGTCGGGGCGCATCTTGCACAGGTCGGAGATGATCACGCAGTTGCCCCCCCGGTACAGGCCCAGGTCGAACCGGTCCTCCCCGTGAGGCCCCCGCATGCCGCAGGGGGTGGTGAGGTACTGGCAGTGCTCCGGGAAGCGGCGCTTCTCGTGGACCATCATGGCGATGGTCTTGTCCGCCAGGGAGGCGATGTCGTTGGCGCCGCCGCTGCCGGTGAACCGGGTGCGGGGCCCCTTGCCGTCCTCCGTCAGGCCGGCGGCGTAGTAGCCTCCCATGGAGGTGGAGTTGAGGTTGCCGTACATGTCGCACTCGGCGGCCCCCAGCACCCCCACGGTGCAGAAGCCCCGGTTGGCGGTGGTGCCGAAGGCGTCCACCAGGGTGGACAGGGTGGCCGCGTGATAGGCCGCCCGGGCGTCGGCGATGGAGGCGGGGATGTGGCGGATGGTAGGCCCGATGGTGCCCGCCTCCAGGATGATGGTCATGTGGGGGGCGTGGGTGCGCTGGGCAAGCCCGGCGGCCAGCAGGGGCAGGCCGGAGCCCACGAAGGCGAAGCTGCCGTCGGCGATCTCATGGGAGACGGCCACCGCCAGACCCTCCAGATAGCTGTACTGGTCGGGGAGAAGCCCCATCCGGTCCATGTAGTCCTGATACTCCTTGTCGATGGCAGGGATGACCATGGCTCACTTCCCCTCCTTCTTGAAGCGGTCGATGTTGGGATTGTAGTGGTAGCGGGGGTCGGTGCGCAGGGAGCTCATCTTCTTCAGCCCCACATGGCGCTTGAGATAATCCCACTCGTCGGCGGTGTCGGCCACGTGCTCCTTCCAGAAGGCGTGGACCTCCTCCAGGCTTTTGTGGTTGACCGCTTTGGTGTAGTTGGTGAACCAGTCGTAGTCGTAGTCGTAGCAGTTGGGCACCACGGTGGGGTAGGCCCCGAAGGGCTGCTCCACGATGGCGGAGACGAAATGGGGGGCGATCTGGTTGTGCTCGGGCACGTGGCGCAGCTCCTCCGGCGGGCAGACGCGCTCGCACTCCACGATCAGGCTGCGCCCGCACAGGGCCTGGTCCACGTCGGGGCCCACCAGGCCCTCCATGCGCACCACGCCGTCCAGCGCCACCCGCTGCACGTGGATGACGCACACCTCCGGCTTCAGAGGCGGCACCACCATCACCTTCACCCCCGGCTTGCCGGTGTAGGCGGTGGAGAAGGGCCTCCTCCGGTTGTAGAGGTTGGTCTGGTTGCCGCAGGTGTCCTCCCCGCAGGCGAAGGGGGAGGGGCGCAGGCCGAAGCCCTCGAAGGGGTCGTCCACCACTTCGAACTTCTTGTTGGGGATGCCGGGGTGGATGGGGGAGCCGTCCTCCTTCCTGCCCCGCAGGCCGGCCTTGCCGAAGGAGTCGTAGCGCATCAGGTCGCTGGCCAGGTTGCTCATGCAGGGCATGAAGGGCAGCCCCAGCCGGCCGGCCAGGGTGCGCTGGGCGTAGCTCCAGTTGGACCAGTCCTCCACCAGCTCGATCTCCCCCTGCTCGATGGCCCGGCGGATGGCGTAGGCCACCGGCATGCCGCCGTCCATCCCCAGGTAGGTGGTCTCCAGCCAGCGGATCAGCCCCGCCCCGGCCAGCATCTCCTCCACGATGGTGCCGCCGTTCATGGTGACGAACAGCCCGCCGATGTTCTGGCGCACCACCTCCCGGGCGATGGCCATGGGCCGGCGCAGGATGGTGAAGCCCCCGAAGCACACGTGGCTGCCGGGGTGGATGAAGCGCTCTACCGCCTCCCGGGCGGACATCACCTTGCTCTCCAGCTCGCTCATCCCTTGTCCCCCCCTTCCAGCAGCCCGGTGTCTTTCAGGCTCTCCTCCAGCCGGGCCAGCAGCGCCATGGTCTCGGTCAGGTAGCGGTGGGCGGCGCTGAGATCGCCGCGCACATAGTCCAGCTCCTCCCCGTCCAGCGCTCCCAGCCGCGCCCGGAAGTCCCCGGCGCCCTCCAGCAGTTCCCGGGTCAGCTCATTGGGCTCCAGGAGGCTGTTGGTGTGGGAGTTGAGCAGCCAGAGGTAGGGGAACACGTCCTTCATATGCTCCATGTCGTCCTCTCCTTCTTTCCCGTTCAGCGCAGGCGCACCACCTGCTGGGAGTAGCTCTTCCAGTCGCTCTTGACCTTCTTCTCCCCCTCGATCCACATGGCGGTGTCGGGGTACTGGGCGTACTCCACGGGCAGCACCATGCCCCGCAGGAAGGCGGCGGGGCAGTCACCGTAGGTGGTGGACACGATGGGGTAGCAGCCCTCCTCGTACCAGGTGTCCCCCTGGCGCTCGTTGTCCGACTCCTCGCCCAGGGTGCCCCGGACGTGGAGGTTGCCCTCCAGCAGGCAGCGGATGCCGGAGCCGGGATGGGAGTGCAGCCCGGTGGAGCCCAGGTTGTTGTAGATGCAGTCCAGCCGGAACAGCCACTGCTGCCGGGGGGCCAGCTCGAACATCCGCACCCGGCGGAGCATCTTCAGCTGGGAGCGGACGCCCCGGCCGGAGAGATAGGCCTTGGGCGCGTCGGTGGGCACCAGCTCGAACCGCCACAGCACGGTGTCCTCCCCTCCCGCAGTGACGCACACCTGGTCCATGCAGTATTTGGCCCCGTCGGCCTTCACCATCTCGCCGTTGATCTGGGCCGAACCCTTCAGGACGTAGACGATGGCGTGCTGAGTGTCCGCGGGGTCGGCCTGGACCCCGGCGGGCAGGAAGTCGTGATACAGCCTGAGTGTGTACATTTGTCATCCCTCCACAAAAAAATATGGAATGTGTTCTAATTTTACAGCATAGCGGAGAAGAATACCAGTCCCAAAGGAGAAATTCTTGCGGCACGTTGTGATTTTGTGGTAAAGTGAAGAAAAGAAACGGGAAAAGTTGGTGGTTTTTCATGGAAGATCGGATCCGGCGGCTGACGGCGGAGGACGAGGCCTATCTCCGGGACGAGTCCCATACGGTGGGCGCGGCGGAGTACATTGCCTTCCCCCGGACGGAGGAGGAGGTGCGCGGGGTGCTGCGCCGGGCATATGAGGCGGGGCTGCCCGTCACCCTCCAGGGGGGGCGCACGGGCATCTCCGCCGGCTGCGTGCCCCACGGGGGCCTGGTGGTGAGCCTGACCCGGATGAACCGGGCGGAGGGGATGCGCCGTCTGGAGGACGGACGGTACTCCGTGCTGGTCCAGCCGGGGGTGGTGCTGTCCGAGCTGGGCAAGTGGGTGGAGAGCAAGCGGCTGGACACCCGCGGCTGGGACGGGGAGAGCCTGGCGGCCTACGCGGAGTTCTGCCGCGGGGGCGAGTTCTTCTTCAGCCCCGACCCCACCGAGCGCTCGGCCTGCGTGGGGGGGATGGCGGCGTGCAACGCCTCGGGGGCGCTGAGCTACCGCTACGGCCCGGTGCGGGACCATGTGCTGGCCCTGCGGGCGGTGCTGATGGACGGGCGGACGGTGGCCCTGCGCCGGGGGGAGCGGTTTGCCCGGGGGCTGGTGTTCGAGCTGCCCTGTGAGGACGGCTCCCTGCTCCGGGGCCGGCTGCCCGGCTATGCCATGCCGTCCACCAAGAACACCTCCGGCTACTACTGCCGGGAGGACATGGACCTTCTGGACCTGTTCATCGGCTCGGACGGCACCCTGGTTGCCCTCACCCAGCTGGAGCTGGCCCTGCTGCCCAGTCCGGCCTTTCAGTGGTGCGTCAACTGCTATTTTCCTGCGGAGGGGCAGGCCATCGGCTTTGTCAAGACCGTGCGGGACGCCGCGGAGAAGGCGGCGGCCATCGAGTATTTCGACGGGGACGCCCTGGACATCCTGCGCCGCCAGCGGGCGGAGAATCCGGCCTTTGCTTCTCTGCCCCCGGTGCCAGACGGCGCGGCGGCGGCGGTGTGCGTGGAGCTGCACGACGACGAGCGCTCTCGCATCCAGGCCCGGCTGTTCCGGCTGGGGGAGCAGCTGAGGGCTGCGGGCGGACGGGAGGAGGACACTCAGGTGGCCCGCACCGCCGCCGACGTGGCCGCGCTGAAATTCTTCCGCCACGCGGTGCCCGAGAGTGTGAACATGCTCATCGCCCAGCGCAAGAAGCAGGACCCGGTGATCACCAAGCTGGGCACCGACATGGCGGTGCCCGACGGGAAGCTGGACGAGGTGGTGGAGCTCTACCGACGGGGCCTGGCGGAGTACGGCCTGGAGTCGGCCGTGTGGGGCCACGCGGGCAACAACCACCTCCACGTGAACATCCTGCCCCGGAACGGGGAGGACTACCGCAGGGGCAAGCAGCTCTATGCCCGGTGGGCCCGTGCGGTGACCGAGATGGGGGGCGCGGTGTCCTCCGAGCACGCAGTGGGTAAATCCAAGGCGGATTTTCTGGAGATCATGTACGGCCCGGCGCACATCGCCGAGATGCGCGCGCTCAAGCGGGTGTTCGACCCCAGGGGGCTGCTGGGCCGGGACAATCTGTTCGCCTTTGAAAAGGAGGGGGAGTGAGATGCGCATCGCGGTATGCCTGAAGCAGGTGCCCTCCACCAACGAGGTGCGGCTGGACCCGGAGACCCACACCATCCTCCGGGACGGGCGGCAGAGCGTGGTCAACCCCTTCGACGCCCACGCCCTGGAGGAGGCCGTCCGGCTCAAGGAGTCTCTGGGCGGCCATGTGACGGCCATCAGCATGGGTATCCCGGCGGCGGAGACGCTGCTGCGGGACGCGGTGGCCCGGGGGGCGGACGAGGGTGTGCTGCTCACCGACCGGGCCTTCGCCGGGGCGGACACCCTGGCCACCTCCTACACCCTGGCCGCCGGACTTCGCAAGGCGGGACCATTCGACCTCATCCTGTGCGGCAAGATGGCGGTGGACGGGGACACCGCCCAGATCGGCCCGGAGCTGGCCCAGCAGCTGGGCCTGCCCCACCTGACCGAGGTGTGTGAGATCACCCCGGTGGGGGAGGGCAGGGCGCGGGTGCGCCGGCTGACCCAGCGGGGCGGGCAGGAGGTGGAGGTCACCCTGCCTGCGGTGCTCACCCTGGTGCGGGAGATCAACACCCCCCGTATGCCCACCCTGGCGGGGGTCCGCCGGGGGGAGGCCGCGTCCATCGTGCGCTGGGGCCTGGCCGAGCTGGGGGTGGACGAGAGCCGGTGCGGGCTGAAGGGCTCGCCCACCCAGGTGGTGCGCACCTTCGTTCCCGTCCGGGCGCGGGAGACCGCTTTCCTCTCCGGGGATGCCCGGAGCCAGGCGGAGCAGCTGCTGAAGATCGCGGGGGAGGTGCTGGCATGAGCGGACTGATCATCGACCGGGCACGGTGCGTGGGCTGCGGGCGGTGCATTTCCGCCTGCCCGGCGGGCGCCCTGGTCCTGGAGGAGGGCACCGCCCTGGTGGATCGGGGGCTTTGCACCCTGTGCGCCCGGTGCGTGGACAGCTGCCCCGTGGGAGCCATCGCGGTGGAGCGGGGGAGCGCCGGAGCCGCCGACGGCTGGCGGGGCGTGTGGGTCTTTGCCCAGCAGGAGGGCGGCCGCCCCCTGCCGGTGGCCCTGGAACTGCTGTCCCGGGGCAGGCAGCTGGCCGACGCCCTGGGGGAGCCGCTGTGCGCCGTGGCCGCCGGGGGCGGGGAGGGGCTGACCCGTCCCCTGCTGGAGCAGGGCGCCGACCTGGTCTATCTCTGCCCCGCCCTGAGCGGGGACCACAGGGCGGAGCCGGCCTGGCCCGAGCTGCTGGCCCGGCTGACGGCGGAGCACCGCCCGGCGGTGCTGCTGTTCGGAGCCACTCCCTTCGGGCGCAGCCTGGCCCCCCGGTTGGCCGCCCGGCTGGGCACCGGCCTGACGGCCGACTGCACCGAGCTGGACATCGACCCGGACAGCCGCTGCCTGCTCCAGACCCGGCCCGCCTTCGGCGGCAATCTGATGGCCACCATCGTCTGCCCGGACCACCGGCCCCAGATGGCCACTGTCCGGCCCGGCGTGCTGCCCGTCTCGCCGCCCTGCCCCCGACCGGGGGCCCGGGTGGTGCGGGTGGAGCCGCCCGCCCTGCCCGCCCCGCTGACCCGGGTGCTGGGGGAATGGACGGCCGATCCCTCCGCCGCCGGGCTTGCGGGGGCGGAGGTGATCGTCACGGTGGGCCGGGGGATCGGGGTGCGCAAGAACCTGGCCCTGGCCCGGCGGCTGGCCGGGCTGCTGGGCGCGCGGCTGGGCTGCTCCCGGCCGCTGGTGGAGGCCGGCTGGCTGCCCTATGACCACCAGGTGGGCCAGACAGGGGTCAGCGTGGCACCCAAATTGCTGCTGGCCTTCGGCGTGTCCGGCGCAGTGCAGCACCTGGCAGGTATCGCGGGGGCGGAGCACATCATCGCGGTCAACACTGACCCGGAGGCTCCCATCTTTTCCGTGGCCCATGAGGCGGTGGTGGGCGACTGCGTGGAGATCCTGAGGGAAATGATCGGGATTTTGGAGGAAAAAACAAAGTAACTGTTGAACTCAGCTGCATAATGGCATATAATGTTTACAACAATTGTAAATAACGCCAAACGCGGGCCCGGAAAGGGGAGACACGCCCATGTACATCTCACTGAACATCCTGCTGGACAAGCTGGCCTGCCATCAACATGATGTCCACATCGAGATGCCCTGCGACAAGACCTTCAACCGCACGGCCCTGCTGCCCCGGGATGATCAGGATATGCATACCGAGTGGCTGTACATCTGCAAGCTGTCTGAGTATATCCGGGTGGCGCCCAAGGCCAGGGAGATCTACTATATCTGCCTGCGGGACCGGATGCGGGACGATCTGGAGACCGAGGAGCTGCTGACCAATACCATCATCATCAATGAGAATATGGAGCTGGACCAGCTGTTCACTGAGGTGCAGGACGTGTTCTTCGGGGTGAATGAGTGGGTCCGGGAGATGCAGGAGACGGTGATCCGCAGCAAGAGCCTGCAGGATCTGCTCACCCTGAGCGAGCCGGTGATCGGCAACACCATCAATATCTCCGACTCCGCCCTGACCCTGTTGGCCCACACGTTCGGCATCTCCGCCGACGATCCCATCACCCGTGCGCTGATCGACAACGGGTTCCATCCGGAGGCCAATCTCCGGCTGTTCAAGGACTCCCGCCGCTTTGAGGTGTGGGACACCGCGGGGGGCATCATCATCAACGAGAAGCCCAATTTCAGCCAGTATCCCATGGTGAGCAAGGTGTTCAAGTTCCACAACACCTACTTTGCCCATGTGGTCATGGTGTGTGACCATAGGGAGCTTACCGCGGGGCTGGTGGACCTGTTCCGCATCCTGCTGGACATCCTGCAGTTCTATGTGGAGCGGGAATGGGAGAACAAGGCCGCCTGCGACCATGTGTACGACTCCTTCCTGTCCGACCTGCTGGATGGGAAGCTGACCAGCCGCAGCGCCATGGAGGAGCGGGCCCGCCGGGTGGGCATCGCGCTCAGCGGTCCCTACCGGGTGCTGAAGGTGGCGCTGCAGAAGCAGCTCCAGGCGCCTATGGGCCGCATGGGGCAGGAGCTGGACGAGCTGCTCACCGCCGGGCGGGTGCTGATCTACCAGCAGCACCTGGTGGCCCTGGACCGGCCGCGCCCGGATATGACGGAGGAGGAAGAGGGCACGCTGAACCGGCGCATGCGCAGCTTTCTGGAGCGGTATGACGCCATCTGCGGGGTGAGCATGGAGTTCACCGACCTGAAGGATATGCCCTCCGCCTATGAAAAGGCGGGGCTGGCCCTGAAATACAGCGACCGGCTGCGGGGGACCGAACTGCTGGGCGGCGTGCAGCAGATGGATTCGGGAGACCGGATCTTCCTGTATGACAAAAATCTGCTGTTCTATCTGCTGGGGGAGAACGAGCACAGCGCGAGCATCTGGCGGGACAGCCAGTGTGCCCGGGCCATGTATACCCTCCGGGAGTACGACCGACAGCATGGCTCCAACAATCTGGAGCTGCTGTACGTCTACCTGCGCTGTGAGCGCAAGGCCACCGAGACCAGCCAGCTGATGCATATGCACCGCAACAATGTGGTCTACCGGGTCAGCCGGATCGAGGAGCTGCTGGGCCTGAGCCTGGAGGACCCGGATATCCGGCTGGGACTTCAGATCTCCTACCTGATGATCACCCTGTACGGCATGGAGGAGTGAACCGCCCTCCTGAAATTGCAAGAGAGAAAAGCGTCCCCGGAGCCAAAGGCTCCGGGGACGCTTTTCTTGTTCAGAGGGAGAGGTCAGGCCAGGGCGGCTTTCAGCGCGTCGGCGCGGTCGGTGTCCTCCCAGCGTACGCCAAGGTCGGTGCGGCCCATGTGGCCGTAGGCGGCCAGCTTCCGGTAGATGGGGCGGCGCAGGTCCAGGTCGCGGATGATGGCGGCGGGGCGCAGGTCGAACACCTGCTCCACCGCCTTCTCCAGCTTCTCGTCGGACACAGCGCCGGTGCCGAAGGTGTCCACCATGACGGACACCGGCCGGGCCACGCCGATGGCGTAGGCCAGCTGGACCTGGCAGCGCCTGGCCAGCCCGGCAGCCACCACGTTCTTGGCCACCCAGCGGGCGGCGTAGGCCGCCGAGCGGTCCACCTTGGTGGGGTCTTTGCCCGAGAAGGCGCCGCCGCCGTGGGGGGCGCTGCCGCCGTAAGTATCCACGATGATTTTCCGCCCCGTCAGGCCGGAGTCGCCCTGGGGGCCGCCGATGACGAACCGGCCGGTGGGATTGACGAAGACGCGGGTGCGCTCGTCCATCAGCCCGGCGGGGATCACCGGCTTGATGACCAGCTCCAGCATGTCCTGACGGATGCGCTCCAGGGCGGCCTCGGGGCCGTGCTGGGTGGAGAGGACCACGGTGTCCACCCGGAAGGGGCGGCCGTCGTCGCCGTACTCCACGGTGACCTGGGTCTTGCCGTCGGGGCGCAGGTAGTCCACCAGTCCCTCCTTGCGCACCTGGGTCAGCCGTTTGGCCAGCCGGTGGGACAGGGAGATGGCCAGGGGCATCAGCTCGGGGGTCTCGTCGCAGGCGTAGCCGAACATCATGCCCTGATCGCCGGCGCCGTTGTCCAGCCCGTCGTCCATGGACCCCTCCTTGGCCTCCAGGGACTTGTCCACCCCCAGGGCGATGTCGGCCGACTGCTCGTCGATGGAGGTGATGACCGCGCAGGTGTCGCAGTCGAAGCCGAACTTGGCCCGGTCATAGCCGATCTCCCGGATGACCTCCCGGGCCACATGGGGGATGTCCACATAGCAGTGGGTGGAGATCTCGCCCATCACGTGGACCAGGCCGGTGGTCACCGTGGTCTCGCAGGCCACCCGGGCCTGGGGGTCCTTCTCCAGAATGGCGTCCAGCACCGCGTCGGAGATCTGGTCGCAGATTTTGTCGGGGTGACCCTCGGTCACCGATTCAGAGGTAAAGAGATGTCTTGCCATTGTACACGCTTCCTTTCTGCGGAGGGAAGAAAAAACGCTCTGCCGAATCGACAGAGCGCAGTTGGTGTTCCCATCCTCATCTTTCGATTCTCACGCCGGACTTGGCACCTTGCCCCCTGGGGGTAGGTTGCCGGACTTCATCGGGCCGGTCCCTCCGTCACTCTTGATAAGGCGATGTTCAGTTGTGGGATCTCGCTATGAGGCATTATAGCAGATTTTCCGCGGATGTCAACCGGTTCCCGCGGCGGGGGAGCGGCCGCCGGCGGAAACTGGGCAGGATACACAGAAAATTAAAAATAAAGGGGGAGAAACTGGCCATTTACAACAGAAAGAATGTATTATATAATATGTATGGCTATGGAAGCCACGAGAAAGTCGCTTCCGAAAGACTGGATAAGGGCATGAAAATGAAAGATACGTGGAGGTGAATGTGCGATGAAAGGAACTCGCGGATTGGCGTTGCTGCTGCTCCTGGCGGTGACCGGCCTGGCATGCACCGGCTGCCTGGCCGGGGACGGCGGCGGGGAGATGGTCTCCCCCGGCGGGAGCGCCCAGCCGCCCGTCCGGACCGTATCGGCGGAGACGCCCTCTCCCCAGGCGGGGACGGCGGCGGACCTGACCGGCTTCGGCGGCCTGCCCTGGGAGTGCACGCTGGAGCAGGCGGTGTCGGAGGGCTGGGAGGAGGGCAGCTACCCGGTGCTGATGCGGCAGGGGGCGGAGTATGCCGGACTGACCTTCCTGGCCACCTATCTGTTCCGGGCTGACCCGGAGACGGGGACGCCGGTTTTGGCGGAGGGGAACTACATGCGGCCCTCCCCCATCACGGTGGAGGACGGCCTGGAGGCGGGCGTCCAGGCGGCGGTGGCTGATTTCAACCAGGTGCTGGAGTACCTGACGGGACAGTACGGCGCTCCCAGCGGCTGCGCCCTGCCCACCGGGGAGATCACCGGGGCGCTGACCGCGGAGCAGTTCCTGGAGGCGGGAGGCGGCTGCACTGCCGTGTGGCATCTGGACGGGGACATGATCTCCCTGGACCTGGACGACAGCGCCGCCCTCACGGTCCTGTTCCTGCACGGATGACAAGAAAAGAAGGACCGGCGCGGACCGCACAGCGGTCCGCGCCGGTTTTCCTTTGGCGTGTTCACTCGATATGCACGTGGTTGTAGATGTGGTCCTGGCAGTAGCAGTAGTAGCCGTTGCACTTGGAGCAGTAGCGGAACTCCAGTTCGGGGTGGTCAGTGTTGGTCCTGCCGCACACTGCGCATTTGTGGAGATAGCCTTTGTGCTCCTGGGCGGCCTTCTGGGCCTTCTTGAAGTGGATGACCCTGGGGTCGGCCCGGCGGCGCACCCCGCCGAACATGACGGTGATCCGGTCGCCGAAAAAGAGCAGGTAGTTGACGAAGGCAATGGCGGGCAGCAGGGCCAGAGGCCACATCCCGCGGGAAATGTAGCGGATGATGTCCACGGCGAACAGGGCCGCGTCCGCCCAGGCCAGCCACTTGGCCTTGACGGGGATGAAGAAGAACAGCAAAAACTGCACGTCTGGATACAGGGAGGCCAGGGCGAAGAACAGGGACATGTTCACATAGTACATGCTGGCCAGGGGCAGATAGCCCAGGGCGGGCATGGCCGCCTTCATCAGGAAGGAGGCCAGGATGGTCAGCACCACGCCGCACAGGTAGAACACGGAGAATTTGGCGGTGCCCCACTCCCGCTCCATGGCGGTGCCGATGAAATAATAGAAGTAGAGGGCCAGGGCGGTGAAGAACAGATTGCCGCTGGTCTCGGGCACGATGATAAAGGTCACCAGCCGCCACACCTCCCCCTGGAGCACCGCGTTGGGGATCAGGGCCAGCAGATAGGAGAAGGTGCCGTTGGACACCATGTCGATGAGGTAGACCAGCACGTTGGCGATGACGATATATTTCATCAGGTTGGGGATGCCGAACCGGGGGTGCTTGTAGCAGAAGCGGTCCAGCCAGTTGGTGATGGCGCTCATAGGGCGACCTCCTTGGAAGATATGATCCGGACGCAAGGTATTCTACCCGGTTTTGGGGGAAATGTCCATGACAAAAGTGTAAACATTTCCGCTCCGAAGAAAAAGGGCTGGCGGAGGGGGCGGAGCTGTGGTAAAATAAACAGGAATTTTGACGCAGGCCGGGGCGGCGCCCCGGCGGGGAGGTTTTTCCATGAGCATGGTCAAGGACATGGCGCTGGCCCCTTCCGGCCGGCAGAAGATCGAATGGGTGCGCAGCTTCATGCCCGCCCTGAGCGGCATCGAGGCCCGCTTCGAGCGGGAGAAGCCCTTCGCCGGGCTGCGGGTGGCGGTGTCCGTCCACCTGGAGGCCAAGACGGCCAACCTGGGCTATGTGCTCCGGAAGGGCGGGGCGGAGGTGTACCTCACCGGCTCCAACCCCCTGTCCACCCAGGACGACGTGGCCGCGGGGCTGGCGTCCATGGGGGTGGAGACCTTCGGCATCCACGGGGTGGACCCCGAGGGCTATGAGCGGCTGCTGGTGGAGACCCTGAAGTGCCATCCCCACCTGATCATCGACGACGGCGGCGACCTGATCGACCTGCTGGGGGGCAAGTGCCGGGAATATGCCGACTGCCTGATGGGCGGCTGTGAGGAGACCACCACCGGTATCCTCCGGCTCAAGGCCCGGGAGCGGGAGGGCATCCTGCCCTGCCCCATGATGGCGGTGAACGACGCCAAGGCCAAGCACTACTACGACAATAAGTACGGCACCGGCCAGAGCGTGTGGGACGCCATCATGCACACCACCAACCTGATGGTGGCGGGCAAGACGGTGGTGGTGGCCGGCTACGGCTGGTGCGGCAAGGGCGTGGCCATGCGGGCGGCCGGCATGGGGGCCGACGTGATCGTCACCGAGATCGACCCCTTCAAGGCGCTGGACGCCACCATGTGCGGCTTCCGGGTGATGACCATGGACCAGGCCGCTCCCCTGGGCGACATCTTTGTCACCGTCACCGGCTGCAAGGACGTGATCACCGGGCGGCACTTTGAGATGATGAAGGACAACGCCTTCCTCACCAACGCGGGCCACTTCGACTGCGAGGTGGCGGTGGCCGAGCTGGCGAAGATGGCGGTCTCCCGGGCGCCCCGCCGTGCCAATATCGAGGGCTTCACCCTGCCCAACGGCCGCACCCTGAATGTGATCGGCGAGGGACGGCTGGTGAACCTGGCGGCGGGCAACGGCCACCCGGCGGAGATCATGGACATGTCCTTCTCCGTCCAGGCGCTGGCGCTGGAGTGGCTGACCAGGCAGGCCGGGCTGGAGAAGAAGCTCTACCAGGTGCCCGACTCCATCGACGACGAGATCGGCCGGGTAAAGCTGGCCGCCCTGGGGCTGGAGATCGACCGGCTGACGCCGGAGCAGGAGTCCTACCTGGCGGGCTGGCAGGTCTGAGAGACCGGCCTCAACAGCAGCAACAAAGCCCCCGCCCTGTTGGGCGGGGGCTTTCTTTGCATACCGGACAGTCAGGAGCGGGCCAGGGCCTTGAGTTTTTCCCGGCCGGTGAGGCGCACGCCGCCCCGGGAGAGGGAGACCATGCCCTCGGACTGGAAATATTTCAGCATCCGGGTGACCACCTCCCGGGCGGAGCCCATGTGGTGGGCGATGCGCTCATGGGTGATGGACAGCTCGTCGCTCCCCTCGATGGCGCTCTCCTCCAGCAGGAAGGCGGCCAGCCGGCTGTCGAACCGGCGGAACAGGATCTGGTCCATCAGCCACATCACCTCGGAAAAGCGGGAGGAGATGATCTGGTTGGTGTAGTTGGCCAGGGGGGCCGACTGCTCCATCAGAGTCTGGTAGACGGCGGCGGGCACCACCCACAGCGCCGAGTCCTTCTCTGCCTCGATGCTGATGTCGAACTGGATGCTGGAGAGCATGCAGGAGGCGGAGAACAGGCAGATGTCCCCCTCGAACAGGCGGTAGAGGGTGACCTCCTTGCCCTCATCGGAGAGGATGAAGGCCCGCAGCTGGCCGCCGCCCACCAGCAGCAGTCCCACGCAGTCGGCCGAGCCGCTGTGCAGCAGAGTGCCGGCGGGCACCGCCCGGGGGGCGGCGGACTGCTCCAGCAGCCGCTGCTGGTCGGGCGTGAGCTGATCCCAGACAGGGAAAAAGGATGAGATGGACATGGAAGGGCCTCCCCCAGTGAGAATGGCCGGGAGCCGCCCCGGCTATTGGCATGATACCACAGCCGGGACGGGAAGAAAAGGGATGCGGGCCATTTTGTGATATTGTCACGGAAGCGGTCCCGCCCCCCGTCTATACTGGAAGCACGACACAACAGAAGTGCGGGGAGGTCATCCATTATGAAAAAGACCATTGTCATCATCGGCGGCGTGGCCGGAGGGGCCAGCGCGGCCGCCCGGCTGCGGCGGCTGGACGAACAGGCGGAGATCATCGTGCTGGAGCGGGGCCCCTATGTGTCCTACGCCAACTGCGGACTGCCCTACCATGTGGGCGGGGTGATCCCCTTTCGGGAGTCGCTGCTGCTCCAGACCCCGGAGGCCATGGCCCGGAAGTACCGGGTGGACGTGCGGGTGGACAGCGAGGCGGTGTCCATCGACCGGGAAAACCGGCAGGTGACGGTGGCCGACCGGCAGACGGGGGAGCAGTACCGGCTGGGCTACGACACGCTGGTGCTGGCGGCGGGCTCCTCTCCCATGCGTCCCCCCATCCCGGGGATCGAATCCCCCCGGGTGGCCACTGTGTGGACGGTGCCCGACGCCGACCGCATCCGCCGCCTGCTGGCGGACGGCGTGTCGCGCACCGTGGTGATCGGCGGCGGCTTCATCGGCATCGAGATGGCGGAGAACCTCCGCCATGCCGGGGCCCAGGTCACGCTGGTGGAGGCACAGCCCCAGGTGATGGCACCCTTTGACTTCGAGATGGCCCAGCTGCTCCACCGGGAGCTGACGGACAACGGCGTGGAGCTGGTGCTGGGCGACGGGGTGGCCCGGTTTGAGGACCGGGAGGACGTCACTGCCGTCCATCTGTCCAGCGGAAGGATCGTGGAGGCCCAGCTGGTGGTGCTTGCCATCGGGGTGCGGCCCAACAGCCAGCTGGCCGCCCAGGCCGGACTGGAGCTCAATCCCCGGGGCGGCGTGGTGGTGGACGGCCAGCTGCGCACCTCCGACCCCAATATCTACGCGGTGGGCGACATGATCCAGGTGGAGGATTTCGTGAGCAAGGGTCCCGCCATGGTGCCCCTGGCCGGACCGGCCAACAAGCAGGGCCGGATGGCGGCGGACAATATCATGGGAGCCGGACAGACGTACCGGGGCAGCCAGGGCACTTCGGTGGCCCGGGTATTCGGCCTGACGGCGGCGTCCACCGGAGCCAATGAGCGCGCGCTGCAGGCCCGCGGGATGGAGAAGGACCGGGATTACCGCACGGTGACCGTGGTGCAGAACGACCACGCGGGGTACTACCCCGGCGCACGGCAGCTGGTTCTCAAGCTGATCTTTGCCGCCGACGGCGGGCAGATCCTGGGCGCCCAGGTGATCGGGGCCCAGGGCGTGGACAAGCGCATCGACGTGCTGTCCACCGCTATGCGCCTGGGCTGTACGGCGGTGGGGCTGAAGGAGCTGGAGCTGGCTTACGCGCCTCCCTACTCCTCCGCCAAGGACCCGGTGAATATGGCGGGCTTCACGGCGGAAAACGTGGTGAACGGCCTGGTGGAGTTCTGCGGCTGGGATGAGCTGGGCGGCGCTCCCGAGACCCAGATCCTGGATGTGCGGGAGACCTTTGAGATCGAGGAATACGCCATTCCCGGCGCGGTGCAGATCCCGCTGGGGCAGCTGCGGGGACGGCTCGACGAGCTGGACCGGGAGCGGGAGGTGGTGGTGCTGTGCGCCATCGGCGTGCGCAGCTACATGGCGGCCCGGGTGCTCAGCCAGAGCGGCTTCGGGAAGGTGAAGGTCTACCCCGGCGGGACCAACTTCTACCGCATGACCCACCTTGCCCCGCCCAACGCCGGTGCATCCGACTGCACCGGCAAGCCCTGCCCCTGACCGTCTCGGGGACCTCCGGCCTCCGCCGTGGGGAAAAAGAAAATAGGTGACTTTGTCACGGTGCGCGCCGGAAAATGTGGTATACTAAGATCATCAAAACAAAACCGGAAAGGAGACATTACCATGTCTGTTCAGATCACCAACGCCAATTTCGAAACCGAGGTCCTCAAGTCCGACCGCCCCGTGCTGGTGGACTTCTGGGCCAGCTGGTGCGGCCCCTGCCGCATGGTGGCCCCCATCGTGGAGGAGATCGCCGCCGAGCATCCCGAGTTCAAGGTGGGCAAGATCAACGTGGATGAGCAGCCTCAGCTGGCCGCCCAGTTCGGCATCATGAGCATCCCCACCCTGCTGGTCTTCAAAAACGGCCAGGTGGCCAGCCAGATGGTGGGCGCCCGCCCCAAGGCTGACATCGTCGCCATGCTGAAGTGACCTGCTTTTTCTTGAAAGAAAAAGCAGGCAAAAAGGACTTCCATACGCTCCCTGCCGTTTCCGTTCCACGGCGTTGCGTCCGGTGACGAGGCTGGGGGAAGGCAGAGAGCGCGGGAAGGTTCTGAAAGAAAAAGCAGGCAAAAAGAACTTCCATACGCTCCCCGCCGTTTCCGTTCCACGGCGTTGCGCCCGGTGCCGGGGCGGGAGCATCAAGCAAACAGAACGAAGCGCCGCCCGGCAGCTGCCGGGCGGCGCTTTTGAGTTTGAAAACGGCGGGCTCAGTTGCCGCTGAGGGCGACCTCCAGGGTGAGCTCCAGCGTGTTGCCCGCCCCGTCGGTCAAGGTGAGGGTCAGAGGGAAGATCCCCGGGTCCTCCTGGTAGTCATCCACGATGGCGGAGATCAGGGTGTTGCCGTCATCGGCATCCGCGTCAGGGTCACGCACCCAGTTGGAGCCCAGGTTCACCGCGTGCGCCCCGTTGGCCCAGAGATAGACCTGGCCGCCGTAGGTGATGGACCGGATGCTGGCCCCCTCGTCCTGACGGTGCAGCGCACCCAGCAGCCGGGCCATGTCATTCATGGCGGTGCCGTCAGCCAGCTGGGCGGGAGAATACTGCGCGCTGACGGCGACGCCCTGAGCGGTGACCGCGCTGGTGAAGCCGCCTGTGTAGGCGTAGTCATCCCCGTACTGGTAGCCGGGGGCCAGCTGGACCGCAGCGATCAGGCCCGCGTTTGCGGCGTAGACCTGCTTGAACCTGGCTCCGTCCTCATAGGTGTAAAGGAAGCTGGACCAGGTTTGGCCGTCCACCGTGACGGAGGCGGAGGCGGGCGTCTGGGCGGAGGGGACGTCCTCCATGATGCCCAGCGGGTCGCTGAGCACCGCGCCGGTGAGCACCAGCACGGACGGGCCGGAGGCAAACTCCCCCCGGGTCACGTCGATGCTCTGCTCCCAGCCGCTGCCCGACACGGTCAGGCCGGCGGCGGTGAGGGAGGAGCCGTTCACGCCCAGACCGGAGCCCGCGCTGTTCAGGATGGCCACGTTCTCCAGCACCGCGCCGGCGCTGTCGTAGGCCTGCACGCCGTAGGCCCGCCCGGCGCTGTCCAGGGTCAGGTCCCGGAGGGTGACCCCGTCGGACTCGATGCCCAGCAGGTGCTTGGTGAGGCTGTCGTCGCCCGTCCAGCCCTCAGAGGCGGTGATGGTGTGGCCGCCTCCCTCCAGAGTGACCGGCCGGGAGAGGGAGATCTTGCTGTCCACCTCAAAGTCGGCCCCCAGCGGGATGGTGCTCATGCCCCCCGCCAGAGCCACGGCCAGTTCCTCCTGGCTGTTGACGGTGGCGGTGAGGGCCAGGTTCAGGGCGGCCTCCGCCCCGTCAGGGCCGTGGAGGGTCAGGGGGGAGAGCACCTGCCCCGCCTGGTACTCGTCCACCAGGGCGGACACCAGGGTGTTGGGATCGGCGGCCTCCGCGTCGGGGTCGCGGACCCAGTTGGAGCCCAGGTTCACCGCGTTGTCTCCGTTGGCCCAGGTGTAGCGCACCCCCAGGTGGGTGATGGCCTGCACCGCCGCGCCGCCGTCCTGGCGGTACAGCGCGCCCAGAAAGCGGGCCATGTCGTTCATGGCGGTGCCGTCGATCACCTGGGTCAGGGTGTAGCCGCTCTCCACCGTGACGGCGGCGCCCTCCGCGCTGCTGGTGAAGGAGCCGGTGTAGGTGAAGTCGTCGTAGACATAGGAGGGAGCAGACTGGACCGCGCCGATGAGCGCGCCGGGGTCGGGGGTGGGCGCGGGCTCCTCTGCTCCCCCGCCATCAGGCCCATCAGGTTCGCCAGATCCGCCGCTGCCGCCGGAGCCGCCGGAGCTGCCGCCCTGGCCGGGCTCTGTGGTGCCCGAGGAGCCGGACTCCACGCTGCCGCCGGGGGTGGTCACCGCCTCGCCGCTGTTGTTCTCCACCTGGGTGCCGCCGGTGGAGACGGTGGTGCCGGTGGAGCCGGGGGCGGCCTCCACCTTGCCCACCGAGCCGTCGCCCTCCACGGTGGTGTTGGAGCCTGCGGTGGTCACCTGGCCGATGGCGGCCCCGCTCTCCGCCCTGACGCTGGTGCCGTCGGCGGAGCCGGTGACCGACACCTGCTCCACTGTGCCGGACACGGTGAGGGAGCCCTCCTGGGCGGAGGCGGTGACGGAGCCCACCTGCGCGCCCTCGGCCACAGTCAGGCTGGACTGGGCTGCGGACTCAGACAGGACCACCGCGTCCACCTGTCCGGTGATCTCCACGGAGGCGCCGGGGGCGTCCACCGTGACGGCGGAGAGGGATCCCTCCAGCTTCACCGCGCCCGAGCCGTGGTCCACCAGCACGGTGTCCACCGAGGCGGTGCCCTCTACCGACAGGCGAACCCCGCCGTTGCGGCGGGAGATGACCGCCTGGGCGATCCGGGAGTCGCCGGTGACCACCACCGAGTTCTCGCCCCCGCCCCGGACCACCAGGCGGCCCTCCACGGTGACGTTCTCCAGGGTGATGTGGCCCTCGCCCACGCCGTCGCCGATTACCAGGTCGCCCGCCACATGGGCGTCCTTCAGAGTGACGCCGTCGGCGCGGACGGCCAGGGAGCGGCCGTAGCTGCCCGAGTACGCTCCGGAGGCGCCGATGTAGTCGCCGAACAGGTTGTAGATCAGCTGGGCAAACTCCTCCCGGGTGATGATCTTGCGGGGCATCAGCTTTCCGTCGGTGCCCACCACCCGGCCGCTCTCCACCAGAGCGGCGGCGGCGCCCACCGCCCAGTCGGCGATGTCACCGGCGTCGGGGAAGCGGTCCAGCACGGAAGGATCGGCCCCCTCCAGCCGCAGGGCCTGGGCCAGCACCACGAACACCTCCTGTCGGGTGGCGGGGCGCTCGGGGTCCAGCAGGCCGCCGCCCACGCCGGCGAGGATGCCCATGTGTACCGCCCGGGCCATGGCGGTGCGGTACCAGGCGTCGGGGGCCACGTCGGAGAACCCCGACAGGTCGGCCAGCCCGGCCGCCCCCAGCACGTTGCCCAGGATCACCGCCATCTCCGCCCGGGTCAGACTGTCCTGGGGGTTGAGGCGGCCCTGGTCGTCACCCCCCAGCAGGCCGTTGGCCACGGCGGACTCCATGGCCGCCTTGGACCAGCCCTGGGGCATATCGGGGTATCCGGCGGCGTGGGCCGGAGCCGCCGCCAGCGAGGCCGCCACCGCCGCGGACAGGGTGAGGGCCGTCAATCGTTTGGTAAAGTTCAATGGTAACACTCCTTTTGTCAGCTGCCGTCCCCGGAGGGACGAGCGGGACGAGTATACCATGGTCCTCCCGCGGGGGGCAACCCGTGCCGGAGAATTGCCAGAAACATGCTATTTTTAGAGAATATAGGAAGGCGCGGATAGAAAAAGCCCCGGAGGCAATGCCTCCGGGGCCTTTTGGAACGGGGGGTTTATTGGGCGGGGGCGGCGGCGACCCGCTCCTCGGCGATGTTCAGGGCATGGTCGCCGATCCTCTCAAAGTCGGTGAGCAGCTCGGAGTAGAGGATACAGGCCTCTCCGGAGCACACGCCGGTGCGCATCCGGTCCAGCTGGTTCTGGCGGAAATCGTCGGTCATGTCGTCCATCTTTTGCTCCGCCTGGGCCACCTGCTCCAGCCACTGGGTGGAGAACCCGCTGGTCTGGGCCAGCGTATCCAGCACCTCCAGGCAGATCCGGTGCATCTGGGCCAGCTCCTGCTGGGCGTTGGCCGAGAAGTGGATGTCCTTGTTCTGGATCATGGTGCTGTACTCGCAGATGTTCATGGCGTGGTCGCCGATGCGCTCGATATTGCCCGTGATCTTGAAATAGGCGGACACGGCGCCCGAGTCCAGCTCGTTGGTCTCATGGGAGATGACCCGGGAGATATACTGGGAGATCTCCTTGTTCAGATAGTCGATATACTCCTCGGTCTGCTCCACCTGGGGGACCAGCTCGGGCTTTCGCTCCTCCACGGCCTGGAAGGCCAGGTCCAGGTTGGTGCGGGCCATGGCCAGCATCCGGTTGAGCTCCTCCCGGATCTGAGCCAGGTAGATGGCGGAGGTGCCGATGGCGATGGAGCGGTCCCGCTGCAGGGAGGCGGGCTTGATGAACTGCAGGTGCATCCCCTCGGACTGGTCCTCGGGCCGGTCGGGCAGGATGCGGATGGCCAGCTTCACCAGCCAGTCGCCCAGGGGCAGCAGCAGCAGGGTGGTGACCACATTGAACAGGGTGTGCATGTTGGCGATCTGAGCGGCGGGTTTGTCGGGGGTGAAGCCCTGGACCAGGCTGGTCAGGGGGGTGAGGATGCACAAGGCAGTGAAGATGATGGTGCCGATCAGATTGAAGGACAGATGAATCACCGTGGTGCGCTTGGCGTTGCGGCTGGTGCCGATGGAGGCCAGCACCGCGGTGATGCAGGTGCCGATGTTCTGGCCGAACAGGACATACACGGCGGTGGGCAGGGTGACGATGCCGCTCATGGCCAGGGCCTGCAGAATGCCCACCGAGGCGGAGGAGGACTGGATGATAGCGGTGAAGACAGTGCCGGTGAGGATGCCCACCAGGGGATTTGAGAAGGTGGACACCAGCTCCACGAAGGCGGCGGAGTCCCGCAGGGGGACCATGGAGGCGCTCATCATGTCCATGCCGATGAACAGGATACCGAGGCCGGCCAGGATACTGCCGATGTGGTGGACCTTGGGGTTTTTGAGAAAGACCATCAGGGCGATGCCCACGAAGGCGAACAGGGGTGCCAGCAGGCCCACGTCCAGGGCGATGAGCTGGCCGGTGATGGTGGTGCCGATGTTGGCCCCCATGATGATCCACACCGCCTGGCGCAGGGTCATCATGCCGGAGTTGACGAAGCCCACCACCATGACGGTGGTGGCGGAGGAGGACTGGATGACAGCGGTGATCACCGCGCCCACCAGAACGCCCAGGATGCGGAAGGAGGTCAGCCGTTCCAGGATGTGCTTCATGCGGTTGCCCGCGGCCGCTTCCAGGCCGGAGCTCATCAGCTGCATCCCGTGGAGGAAGAGGGCGAGGCCGCCCAGCAGGCCCAACAGATCGGTAATTGTCATATTGTTACCCCTTTGCAACACAGCGGGCGGACCATCCGCCCCCCGGACAGTTTGCCCGGATTTGACACAAATCTAACATACCGCATACATTATACAGGAAAAAGCTTCCGCGGGCAAGTCGTAAAAACGCAGATAAACCGGGATTTTCCAAGCACGGGATTGCCGATTCTGCCGGGAAGGGACGGGCCCGGACCGTCCGGCAGGGAAAGCGGGCGGTCAGCCTTGCGGAGCCGCCGGAAAAAAGAAAAAAGACTTGAAACCGAAGCTTCAAGTCTTTTTCGTGGTGGAGATAAGCGGGATCGAACCGCTGACCTCTTGAATGCCATTCAAGCGCTCTCCCAGCTGAGCTATACCCCCACAGGGTGCCGGTCCGCCGCGTTTTGTGCCGCGGTGTTTCGTACCGAACAATGGGTATTCTACCAGATGTGTACCTGCTTGTCAACTGTTATTTTCGCTTTTTTTCAAAAATCTCAAAAAAGCGGCGGAGGCGAGAGAACACTGTCCCCCAGCGGGGCGGAGCGCGGCGGCCACGGCCATTCACAAAAAGTTTACATAACTTTTACCCGCCGGCCCATTGTATTTCAGAGAGGGAAGTGCTATACTAAAACCAACAAAAAGGAAAGGAGGAATGTTCCGATGGTTAAGTTTCTGTTTGACAGCACCGTGGATCTGGACGATCTGATCTTTGAGGGCGGCCGCTGTACTCCCAGCGAGCGGTGAAGCCGGTTTCCAATCATCAGTCCCATGACCCACACCACTGCGTGTGGTTTTTTTATACCTTTTTGTCGGTCAAGACCTTCGGCGGCAAAGCCGGAGGCCTTGACTTTTCTGTTTTTGGGGGAAATCGATCCACCCGGCTGCGGCACGTTTTCCGGGACACTTCGTACCAGATTTTGAGAGCCGAGCTCAGCGCATAGCGGCCCGGTATCTTGCAGATACTACCTCCCGAAGAAAGAAATGAAAGCGGGAGGAACAACGACTATGAAAGCAACCGGAATCGTGCGCCGCATCGACGACCTGGGGCGCGTGGTCATTCCCAAGGAGATCCGCAGAACCATGCGTATCCGGGACGGCGACCC
>CALXCT010000046.1 GCA_944386865.1 uncultured Oscillospiraceae bacterium
CTGGACGTGGGCATCATCGACACCATGCAGGACCTGTTCGTCAACTTCATCGGCGCGGTGGTCTTCTCCACCATCGGCTACTTCTATGTGAAAAGCCGGGGCAAGGGCGGCTTCGCCCGCCGGTTCATCCCCCGGGTGCTCACCGAGGCCGAGCAGGAGGCGCTGGAGGAGGCCGAAGAGGCCGGGTCCTCCTCCTCTCAGCCGTGACCGCTGTATAAAAGCCTTCTCCCGGCGGCATACTACCTTTGAACCCAGCGCGGCTGGATTCATCTGAATTTCAAGGAGGTATCGCCATGTCCTGTCATGAGAAGGCCAACCGCAGCATCCAGTGTTCCGTGTCCAACTGCTCCTACCACTGCGCCGACGAGAACTACTGCACCCTGAACGAGATCCGCGTGGGTGCCGTGGCCGGCAGCGCCCATCCCACCGACTGCAAGGAGACCGAGTGCGCCTCCTTCCGCACCGGCACCGCCAACTGATCTTTCTTCGCACGGGCAGGGCCCGGGGACCGATCTGGTCCCCGGGCCCTGCCCTTTTTTATTCGCCGCCGCGCTGCTCCCCGGCGTCCAGTCCGGCCCGCTGGGCCAGGGTATCGCCGTGCTTGCGGCTGTTGTTGGCCGCGATGAGCCGCCCGATCTCCCCCTGGGCCAGCTCCACCTCCTCCCGGAAGGTGCGGGCCGACACCCGCAGGGCCCCGTGGCCCAGGATGATGAGCTGTTCCAGATAGTCCGAGGTGGCCACCCGCACCCGGTGCTCCCGGCCGATCTCCAGGGTGACCTTCTCGATATAGTTGTCCGCCGTCTCCGCCTCCCGGGTATAGACCACGTGAATGTTGTGATACCGGGTGACCGAGCCGGGGTTGCCCTTGACCTTGTAGGCGTCGAACACCAGGATCAGCTCGCAGCCGCGCACCCCCTGGTAGTTGCTCAGGATATCCATCAGCGCCTGCCGGGCGGCGGCCACATCCTCCCGGGCCAGGGCCTTCAGCTCCTCCCAGGCGAAGATGATGTTGTAGCCGTCCACCAGCAGGTACTCCTTCCCCGCCGGGCGGTCCCGGATGGTATAGCGCTCGTCCAGCGAGGTGCGGGCGGGCTTCTTCTGGGGCTGGAAGGCCCGGGACTCCACCTTGCCGTAGGTGCGCTCGAAGATGGCCTGCAGCTCTTTCTCCTCAGCCAGAGAGCCGGCATAGGGCGCAGGCCGGGGCCGGGCTGGGACCTCCTCCGGCAGCGCAGGCCGCCGCTCCCCCTCCAGGGTCACCCCGCTGTCCACATGGGCCCGCGCCTTCACCTGATCCCATTTCACCACCACCCCGCCCCCGTGCTCACAGAACACCGAGTCGGCGGGGTTGTCCGCGTCCCGCTCCGGGTCGTAGCCCAGCGCCTCCACCACCTCCTGCTGCCGGGCGCAGGGGCGGTAGCCGCCGGGGGCGCAGCTGAGCCTGCCCAGCCCCCGGGTGTAGGCCGCCAACTCCAGCTGGTAGTCCCCAAAGGCGGACACGGGCACCGACGCCCGGAGCGCCGCGCTCTCCCCCCGGTGCTCCGGCGCGCCCGCCTCGCCCCCCATGCGCTGGATATCCGACAGGGCGCGGCCCAGCTGGCCGGCGGGCACCTCCAGCTCCAGGTCGTACCACGGCTCCAGCAGGATGCTCTCGGCCTGCATCAGCCCCTGGCGCACCGCCCGGTAGGTGGCCTGGCGGAAATCTCCCCCCTCGGTGTGCTTCAGGTGGGCCCGGCCCGCCACCAGAGTGATCTTCACATCGGTCAGCGGCGCGCCGGTGAGCACGCCGGGGTGCTGCCGCTCCAGCAGGTGGGTGAGCACCAGCCGCTGCCAGTTCACCTCCAGCCGGTCGGTGGGGCAGATGCTGCCCACCGTCACCCCGCTGCCCCGCTCCCCCGGCTCCAGCAGAAGGTGGACCTCGGCGTAGTGCCGCAGGGGCTCATAGTGCCCGATGCCCACCACCGGGGCGGCGATGGTCTCCTTGTACACGATGTCCCCCGGGCCGAAGCCCGCCCCCAGCCCGCACCGCCGGGACAGCTGCTCTTTCAACATTTCCGGCTGCACCCGGCCCATGAGCTGGACGGGGATCTGCCGCACCTGCTCCCGCCAGAGCACGTGCAGCTGGGGGTCCTCCTCCTCCAGCTGGCGCAGCCTGGGCAGCACGCTCACCGGGTCGCACCCCTCGCCCAGCAGCAGCTGGTAGGTGAGCACCGGCTCCAGCACCGGCGGCGCGCCGTCCGCCTCGAAGCCCAGCCCCTGGCCCGGCCGCGGCTGGCTCAGTCCGGTCACGGCGCACACGCCCCCCGCGCCCACCCGGTCCGCCGTGCGGAACTTCTCCCCGGAGTAGATGCGCAGCTGGTCGGCCTTCTCCTCCCAGCGCGCCTCCCCCTCGCCGCCGGAGAGCAGGTCCTTCACCCGCAGCTCCCCGCCGGTGACCTTCAGCCAGGTCAGCCGCGCGCCCTGGCCGTCCCGGGTGACCTTGAACACCCGGGCGCCGAACTGCGCCGGGTACTCCGGGGTCCGGGTGTCCCGGACCAGGGCGTCCAGCAGCCGGTCCACCCCCTCCAGCTTCAGGGCGGAGCCGAAATAGCAGGGGAACGCCTTCCGCCCGGCGATCAGGCCGGTCACCAGCTCCCGGGGCAAATCTCCCGACTCCAGATAGCGCTCCAGCGCCTCCTCGT
Organism: uncultured Oscillospiraceae bacterium; assembly: GCA_944386865.1. GTDB lineage: Bacteria > Bacillota > Clostridia > Oscillospirales > Oscillospiraceae > CALXCT01. The sequence continues at coordinate 2,679 of CALXCT010000046.1, forward strand.
CGCACAGGGCCAGCTGCTCCAGCCGTTCCTCCTCCGGGGCGGTGAAGTCCACGCAGCCCGGGTCCAGCAGGGTCTTGAGCTGCTTCATGAGGGCGCAGCGGTCGGTCCCCGGCTGGTCCATCTTGTTGACGAACAGGAACACGGGCACGCCGTAGCGCTCCAGCAGCCGCCAGAGGGTGCGGGTGTGGCCCTGCACCCCGTCCGCCCCGCTGATGACCAGCACGGCGTAGTCCAGCACCCGCAGCACCCGCTCGGTCTCGGCGGAGAAGTCCACGTGCCCCGGGGTGTCCAGCAGGGTGACCTCCACCCCGTCCAGCGGCAGGACGGCCTGCTTGGAAAAAATGGTGATCCCCCGCTCCCGCTCCAGCGCGTCGGTATCCAGGAAGGCGTCCCCGTGGTCCACCCGGCCCAGTGTCCGGATGGCCCCGCTCCGGTATAAAAGCCCCTCGGACAGGGTGGTCTTGCCCGCGTCCACATGGGCCATGATGCCGATACAAAGCTGTCTCATCTCTCGTTCACTCTCATTCCGGGGCCTTGCGCACCCCGCGGGATTCTTTGTCTCTATTATGCCAGACTTCTCCCCCGGATTCAACGCCCCGCCGCCATCTCCCTCTCCCATGCCGCGGCTAACCGTACGGAAAAAGGTCACATGGTCTCAATGATTTCTTAATTTGATTCTGCGGCCCGGCGATGTTAGAATGATTACGGACCGGGCTGTGCCCCCTTCCGCCCGCGGAAGGCGCTTCCCCGCGCAGCCGGCCAGCTTGGGGCCATCGGCCCTGACACAGGAAAGAGAGGATGATCCCCATGAAACGAAAGCTGCTGGCCCTTATACTGGCTCTGGGGCTGCTGGTGTGCACCGTGCCCGCCCTGGCGGAGGAGGCGCCCCAGCCCGAGCCGCTGCCCGGCTGGTCCTACGGCATCCTGGCCGACGGCTACGCCCTGGGCCTGTTCGGCGACGAGATCTACACCGGCCACAGCCAGACGGTAACTTTGGAGCAGGTGACCACCATGGCCGACCTGGCGGCCGGCAAGCTGGCCCTGCTGGGCGCCGCGCCCCGCACCCAGCCCGCGGATGAGGCTCTGGTGCTGGACACCACCCGGGGCGGCGTGGTGAACGCCCTGTATCAGGCGGCGGCCGCCTATGATTTTCCCGGCATCGAGGCCGACCCGGCGGACTATCTGGTCTCGGTGGGCGCTTTGTGCGGCGACGGCACCGGCCTGCACCTGGACCGCCCCTGCACCCTGCTGGAGGCGGCCGCCATGGCAAACGCTCTGGTCCTGTCCCTGTACGACAGCTACAACGCCGGCTCCCTGGGCCTGCTGTGGGCGGCCACGGGCGGGGAGAACACCCTGTACCTGCTGGGCTCCATCCACACCGACCGGAACAACGTCTATCCCTTCCACAAGCAGCTCCGGGACATCATCCTGAGCGCGGACCAGGTGTCCTTCGAGCTGGACTTCAACGACCAGGCGGGACTGGCTGAGTTTGCCGCCATGCAGATGTACACCGACGGCACCACCCTGGCCGACCATCTCTCCCCCGCCCTCTATCAGGCGACGGTGGACATCGCCCAGACCCTGCTGGGCATCCCGGAGGAGGTCATCGTCCTCTACAAGCCCTGGGCGCTGGCCACCGTCTTCCAGTCCCTGTCCATCACCGATGAGACCACCGGCAGCAACGCCATGGCGCTGGACCTGTACGTGAACGCCAAGGCGGTCAACGCGGGCATCCCCATCGGCGCGGTGGAGACCTACGCCTTCCAGGGCGGGATCTTCGACGGCCTCTCTCCCGAGTACCAGCAGGTCTACCTGGCCTCCTCCCTGCTGATGCTGCTGGACGTGGACGCCATGGACCAGTCCACCCGGGACGCGCTGGCCGGAGTGCTGGGCGAGGACGCCCTGACAGCCGATACCCAGCAGGCTCTGGAGGAGGAAACGGCCCTGATCGGCCTGTGGATGGACCAGTGGAAGGCCCGGGACACCGAGGGCTTTGCCGCCTCCTACCCCAAGGATGAGGTCATCCACAGCGAGGACGAGCTCAACAGCAAGCTGTTCACCGACCGCGACCCGGGCATGATCGCCTACGCGGAGGACTTCCTCACCCAGGAGGGGGCCCACACCGGCCTGCTGGTGGTGGGCGCGGGCCACATGATCGGCGACGGCGGCATCGTCCAGGGCCTGCGGGACCTGGGCTACACCGTGGAGGTGGTCCCCGTCCCCTGACCGCTCCTTCCCGCCGCTTCCGCTCCGACCGGCAAAAGGCCCCGCTTCGCGCTGCGCGAAGCGGGGCCGCTCTGTTTTCCCGCGGGGCCGTCCGTCACGGCCCAGTGTCTTTCTCCCCGTGCCGGGCCAGCCACGCCGCGGCATAGGAGCAGGTGGCGCGCACCCTGCCGCCCCGGCGGCCGATCTCGTCCACCGCCGCCCGGACCAGCTTGTCCGCCATCCCCTGCCCCCGGAGGGCGGGGTCCACAAAGGTGTGATCGATACAGTACTCCCCCGGCGTCAGCTGGGGGAAGGTCACCTCGGCCAGCAGCCGCCCCTCCCCGTCCGTTTGATAGATCCGCTCGTCCTCATATCGAAATTCCATGTCGTCACCTCCCGGTCTGTTCTGTCCTTATCCTCAGGATACCCGCTCTCCGCCCGCTGGGCAAGCCTTTTTTCCGGCGCCGGGGCCCGCGGGCGGAAAATCCCGGGCCCGGTGTTGCCTTTCCGGACAAAAAGGGATATGATAAGAGGGATTCAAAATCAGCCCTCCGAGGTGATCCCATGACTCTGTTCGACACCCACGCCCACTACGACTCCAACCAGTTCAACGCCGACCGGGAGCAGCTCCTGGACTCCATGCCCGAGCAGGAGGTGGCCCTCATCGTCAACCCCGGCTGCGATCCGGAGTCCTCCCGCAAGGCGGTGGAGTACGCCCAGCGCTGGCCCTTCCTCTACGCGGCGGTGGGCTGGCACCCGGAGGACTGCGCCCCCTACACCCGGGAGAGCCTGGATGAGCTGCGGGCGCTGGCCGCCCGGCCCAAGGTGGTGGCCATCGGGGAGATCGGGCTGGACTACTACTGGAAGGAAAACCCGCCCCGCCCGCTCCAGCAGCAGGTGTTCCGGGACCAGCTGGCCCTGGCCCGGGAGCTGGACCTGCCCGTCATCATCCACGACCGGGAGGCCCACGGGGACAGCCTGGCCATCGTGAAGGAGTTCCCCGGCGTGCGGGGCGTGTTCCACTGCTACTCGGGCAGTGTGGAGATGGCCCGGGAGCTGGTGGAGCTGGGCTTTCTGATCTCCTTCACCGGGGTGCTCACCTACCCCAACGCCCGCAAGGCGGTGGAGGTGGCCCGGGAGATCCCCCTGGAGCACCTGATGATTGAGTCGGACTCCCCCTACATGGCCCCCGTCCCCTTCCGGGGCAAGCGGAACCACTCGGGCCTGGTGCGCCACACCTGTGAGCGCCTGGCCGAGCTGAAGGGCATTTCTCCGGAACAGGCCGCCCAAATCACCCTGGAGAATGGGCGGCGGCTGTTCCGCATCACAGACTGAGAGGAAGCGCAAACCATGACCATCACCTACACCTATGGAAAAAACCTCTATGTGAACACCACCAACCGCTGCGACATGAACTGCGAGTTCTGTCTGCGCGCCTCGGGGGACGGGGTGGGCAGCGCCGACTCCCTGTGGCTGGAGCGGGAGCCCACCCGGGAGGAGATCCTGGCCGACATCCTGGCCCGGGACCCCTCCGCTTTCGCCCAGCTGGTCTTCTGCGGCTACGGCGAGCCCACCTACCGCCTGGAGGACATCCTCTGGGTCTGCCGGGAGCTGAAGCAGCGCCAGTACCCCCTGCCCATCCGGATGGACACCAACGGCCACTCCGACCTCATCAACGGAAAGCCCACCGTACCTTTGATGGCCGGCCTGATCGACGTGTTGTCCATTTCGCTGAACAATGGCACCGCCCGGGCCTATGTGGACCGGTGCCACCCCGTCTTCGGAGAGGCCGCCTACCAGGCCATGCAGGACTTCACCCGCCAGGCCGCCGCCGTCATCCCCACCGTGCTGATGACGGTGGTGGACAATATGCCCGCCGAGGAGATCGAGCAGTGCCGCAAGATCTGCGAGGGGCTGGGCGCCACCTTCCGGGTGCGCCACTACTCCACCAACTGGTAACACACGGGAAAAGGCCGCTGCGCTCACGCAGCGGCCTTTTCTTCTGCCCGGGGGACCTCACTCCAGATTCAGCCTGCGGCTGAGCACCCGCTCCGCCGCCGCGAACAGCACCGCGCACAGCAGCACCTCCCCCGCCACGGTCAGCCAGATCATGGCCTGGGCCGGAAGGCCGCTGTTCATCATGGCGCTGCCCGCCGGGGTGAGGATCAGATTGCTGATGATGATGTCGATCACCAGAAAGGCCACCACGCTCATGGCCGCCCGGTGCTTCTGGAACAGGTGGCCCACCGCCATGGCGGCATAGAGGGTCAGCACCATCACCATCAGGGAGACCAGCAGGATCAGCAGCGCCTCCGCGGTGTACAGCACCTGGTCCCCGTTGCCCCGCAGCCAGTTCAGCATCGCGCCCAGCCAGCCGCTGGTGAACAGCTCGGCCCAGTTGATGGGCATCATCAGCACCAGCGCCAGAAAGGCCGCCACAGAGCTGATCAGGATCACCACCACCGCGCAGATGAGCTTGGAGGTGATCAGCTGCCAGGGCCGCACGGGCAGGGTGTTCATCAGGTAGCCCTCCGCCCCCAGCAGGCCCTTGTAGAACCGGCCGACGATGAACATCAGGGACAGCACGCCCATGATCATCAGCACCGCCACCAGCAGCATCACCGCCGTCACCGCCATGATCCCGCCGTTCCCGTCCCCCTCCTGGGTCCAGGGGATGGCGAAGCGGTTGATGAGCCCCAGCACCAGCGCCGCAGGCCACACCAGGGC
>CALXCT010000047.1 GCA_944386865.1 uncultured Oscillospiraceae bacterium
AGGCCCACCTCACCGTGGTCACCGCCCTGGACGGGGTATTCCTGGCCGGCGTGCCCTTCCTGAAGCGGCTGGCCGGCGCGGAGGACGTCACCGTCACTTCCGACGCCCCCGCCAGCGTGGAGGGGATGGTCTCGGTGGTCGCCGTCTCATTAAAAAAAAAAATCCCCCTGGCCGAGCTGGTGGACCTGGATAAGGAGCGCGCCCGGGTGGCCAAGGAGCTGGAGCAGGCCCGGGCCAACCTGAAGCGGCTGGAGGGCAAGCTGGCCAACGAGAGCTTCGTGGCCAAGGCCCCCGAGGCGGTGGTCAACGCCGAGCGGGAGAAGGCCGAGAAGGCCCGCATGCTCATCGCCCAGCTGGAGGAGACCGCCGCGGCTCTGGGCTGAGCCCTTCCCTTCTGTCTGTCAAACAAAGCCGCCCCGATGCGTGATGCACCGGGGCGGCTCTCTTTTTGTCTCCTTATTTCACCCGCAGGCGCTTGGCCAGTTCTCCGTCCGGCTTGACATAAGCTGTCTGGTAGGTGGTGTACACCACCATCCCCGGCCGGGCCCCGGCGGGCTTTTTCACATATTTCACCGGGGTATAGTCCACCGGCACCCGGTCGCTCTCCCGCCCCTGGGAGAACCAGGCGGCCAGCACCGCCGCCTCGTTCAGGCTCTGCAGGTCCGGCTCGCCCCCCTCGGTCCACAGGATCACATGGGAGCCGTGGATCTTCTGGGTGTGCAACCAGATATCGCTCTTATAGGCCATTTTGCAGGTGAGCTGATCGTTCTGGGTGTTGTTCTTGCCCACCGAGATGCGCAGCCCCGCCGTGGAGCGGAACTCCATGGGCTTGGAGCTGACCCGCTTCTCCCTGCCCTTCGCCTTGGAGGCCCGGCGGAGATAGCCGGTGTCCACCAGCTCCTGGCGGATCTCCTGCAGGTCCCGCTCCCCCTCCACCAGCGCCACGCTCTCCAGCACGCTGTTGAGATACTCCAGATCCCGCCGCCCCTTCTCCAGCTGGCCGGTGAGCATCTGCTCCGCCGTCTTGGCTTTGTTGTATTCCTTGTAATACCGTGCCGCGTTCTGCTGGGGGGTGAGAAGCGGGTCCAATTTTATGTCAACCTCTCCGCCCTCCGGATCATAGAAATTCTCCGTCTTGAAATGGGACAGCCCCCGCTCCATCCGCCACAGGTTGGAGGTGAGCAGGTCGCCCCACTGGCGCAGGTGCTCACGGTCCAGGGCGGCGGCCAGCTCCTTCTCCTGCACGGCGATCTTCCGGGCCGCCCGGTCCCGGGCATTGGTCACCGAGCGGATCAGGTCCTGGCCCTTCTGCCGCACCCGCTCCTGGGTCTCCCGGGTCTCATAAAACTCGTCCAGCAGCCCGCCGAAGCTTTCCATCTCCCGCAGCTCGGCCTCAAAGCCGTATTGCAGCACCGGAAGACAGTAGAAATCCACCGGCTTTCCCTGGCGCACCAGGAGATAAGGTGTGAAGTTGTTTTCCTTTATGATATCTGCCGCCCAAGCGATCCGGTCCAGGAAGCGTGCCCGGTCCGTCAGCTCGAAGATGCGGGCGTCCGTCCGGCCGCAGGTCTGAAACACCAGCTCCCGGCACAGCAGGGGCGACAGCCCGCCGAAGGTGTCCAGCAGCCACTTGTCCGCCTGCTTCTCCCGGGGGGCCACCTCCAGCAGGGCTGAGATCTCCTCCGGCGGGGCGGCCAGCAGGTCCCGCTTGTCCTGGGCGGGGGGCAGATGGTAAAATAATCCCGGCAGCACCTGCCGCTGGGCGGACATGTCCGCGTCCACCCGGCGCAGACAGTCGGTGATGCGCCCGTCGCCGTCCAGCAGGATCAGGTTGGCCCGGCGGCCCATGGCCTCCAGCACCAGCCGCCGCCGCACCCGGTCGCCCAGCTCGTCGGCCGCCTCAATTGTTATGTCAACCACCCGCTCCATGGGCGGCTGGCTGATCTCCAGGATGCGCCCTCCGGTCAGGTGCTTGCGCAGCAGCATGCAGAACATGGGGGGCGTGTCCGGGTTCTCCCGGCTCAGGGCGGTGAGCTGGGCTCTGGGGTGGGCGGGGTTGGCGGAGAGCAGCAGGCGCACGTTGCCCCGGGCGCCCCGCACGGCCAGCACCACCTCGTCCCGTCCGGGCTGATAGATCTTGTCGATCTTCCCGCCCGCCAGCGCCCGGCGCAGCTCCTCCGCCACGGCGGTCATGCATACGGCATCCATAGGCATGGCTCAGCCCTCCATCATGGCGGCGAACAGCTCGTTGAGCCGCCCGGTCTCGCCCCGCAGGTACAGCCAGCCGAACAGCGCCTCCAGCCCGGTGGCGGTCTGATACTCCTCCCGGCTGGAGGCCTGGGGGATGGCGTGGGGCTTGGCGTTGCGGCCCCGGCGGAAGGCGCCCTGCTCCTCCTCGGTGAGCAGGGGGAGGATCTTCTCCGTCATCCGGGCCTGGGCCGGGGCGGAGACATAGGAGACGGTGGCCCGGTGCAGGCCCTTGTTGGTGGCCTTGCCGTGCAGACACAGCCAGGAGCGCACCATCAGTTCGAACACGCCGTCCCCCAGGTGGGCCAGCCCCAGGCTGCTGATAGCCAGGATCTGGTCGGGGTCGGCGTTCAAATGAAAGTAATCGGTCATGTCGTTTTCTCCTTTGCTTTGCGCGTTCTGACCAGGAAAAAGTCGCCCGCGATGAGTACCGCGCACCCCGTCACCAGCAGGGCCAGGATCAGCAGGGCGCAGTTGCGGAAGAACACCTCGGGCAGGATATTGATGATCTGATCGGTCTGATAGTTCAAGATCCAGTTCTCCTTGCCCGGGAAAAAGACGGTGTGGAACACCACGAAGGCCCGGTCAAAGTCCACCGCCGCCCAGGCCCCGATGGCCAGGAAAACGGCGGCCAGGCCCGCCCCCGCCCAGAAGCCCGGGCCCCGGCCCAGGATGGTGCCCGGCCGCCGCCTGGTCAGCCGCGCGCCCGCCAGCAGGCAGACAAAAACGGCGGCGGAGACGGCCAGCACCCGCAGGTCCAGCAGAAACAGCACCCGCACGTCCTCAAAGTGGGACTTGCCCCAGTCGGACCAGGCCAGCACGCCGGTGGAGAACTCCCCCTTGCCCAGGCAGAAGTCCAGCATCTCGTCGTAGGCCTGGCGGATCTCCTGCTCCGTCCAGGGGGTGACCTCGGTGAGCCGGAGGGCGTCGATATGGGCATAGTAGAAGGGGCGGCACAGGATGGGGACCGCGACGGAGGCGGACAGCAGCAGCGCGGCCAGCGCAGCCGCCAGCAGCACGGTGAGAAGCTTGCTTGGTCTCATGGTTCATTCTCTCCTCTCCCGGGAAATCCGGAGCAGACGATCAGCACCTGGGCGGGCAGGTAGAAAAGCCACATCCCCACCCGGACGAAAGGGTAGACCCCCTGGGGCAGCAGGGCCATGCTGTTGAAGGCCCCCACGCATGCGTCGCAGCAGGCGAACAGTGCAAGGCCCGCGCCGAAGATCCGTGCCCAGGAGGCGGGAACAAGGAAGCTGTGGACCGCATTGCACAGCAGGGCGGAAAAGTAGACCGCCGCCAGGGCGTTGAGGGGGGTGAGCTGGCCCAGGGCCCACAGGACGGCCAGCAGTACCGCCGCCGCGCTGGCCCGCGGGAGCCAGAGGCTCCGCCCGTCCGCCCGGGCCAGCCGGAGCAGGTACAGCCCCTGCACCCCCAGGAAGATCAGCACGCCCACGGCGTAGTGCCGGTCCAGCAGCAGCAGGAACACGTCCGCCGCAGCCGTCAGCCCAAGGGCGGCGGCCACCAGTCTGTCCCCGCCCCAAAGGGCGCTGAACAGAGCCATGATGAAGCACAGCAGGATACCGCCGAACTTCAGCCAGTTCCCGGCGGGGTGGCCCCCCGCCAGATCCAGGGAAAGAAACGCCGCGTACAGGCAGCCCTCCGCGGCCAGAAAGCAGACTGTCGCCCCGACGGGCACCGTCGTCCTCATGCCGTCAACTCCGTTCCCCCCGCCGGGCAGTCCGCCCGGCAGCTCCAAATATGGATAGTGTATCACATTTCCCGCCGCTTTTCCATCCCTTTCCCGCCCCGTTTCCACAGTGCGGTTGCTTTCCCCTGCCCGCGGGCATACTGAATACCGCGGCCCCATCCCACCGGACAAAACGGAGGTCTTATCACCATGGACACACTATATCACAACGGCTCAATTATCACCCTGGACCGGCCCCTGCGCGCCGGTGCCGTCCTCACCCGGGACGGCCGGGTGGTGGCGGCGGGCCCGGAGCAGGCGCTCATCCCCCTGGCCCGCACCCCCCTGCGCCGGGTGGATCTGAAGGGCTGCGCCCTGCTGCCCGCCTTTCTGGACGCCCACAGCCACTTTGCCGCCGCCGCCAACTCCTTCTTAGAGGTACCGCTGGACGAGTGCGCCGATCTGGAGGAGCTGCTGGAACGCATCCGGGACTTCATCCGAGACCGTCAGGTGCCCCCCGGCACATGGGTGAAAGCGGGGGGCTATGACCACAATACGCTGGCCGAACACCGCCACCCCACCGCCCGTCAGCTGGACCGGGCCGCGCCGGACAACCCCCTGGTGGTCCAGCACGCCTCGGGGCACATGGGGGTGTTCAACACCGCGGCGCTGGAACTGCTGGACGTCCCCGCCCGGCCTGATGCCATCGGCGGCGGGCTCATCCAGGTGGAGGACGGCAGGCCCACCGGTTATCTGGAGGAAAACGCCTTTCTCCACTACCAGCGCCTGCTGCCCATGCCGGGCCGGGAGGAGTTCCTGGACGCCTTCCGCAAGGCCCAGACGCTCTACGCCTCCCACGGCATCTCCACCGTGCAGGAGGGGATGCTGCCCCCGCAGCTGCTGGGGCTGTACCAGGCCCTGCTGGAGGAGGGAAGCCTCTTTCTGGATGTGGTAAGCTACGCCGCCCCGGCGGACTTCCCCGCCGCCGCGGCCGCCTTTCCGGAGAGCGTGAGCCGCTATGACCGCCGGTTCCGGCTGGGAGGGTACAAGATCTTTCTGGACGGCTCGCCTCAGGGGCGCACCGCCTGGCTGAGAGAGCCCTACGCAGGGGAGGACGACTACCGGGGCTACCCCACCCTCACCGACGATCAGGTATACGACGCGCTGCGTCTCGCCGCCCGGGAAAAACGGCAGATCCTGGCCCACTGCAACGGGGACGCGGCCTGCGCCCAGCTCATCGCCGCCGCTCAGCGGGTCATCCGGGACGGCCTCGACCTGCCCGCCGTCCGCCCGGTGATGATCCACGCCCAGCTGCTGGGCAGAGACCAGATCCCCCTGCTGAAGCAGACGGGCATCCTCCCCTCCTTCTTCGCGGCCCATATCTACTACTGGGGGGACGTGCATCTTGATAACCTGGGTGCGGAGCGGGCCTCAGCCATCAGCCCGGCGGGCTCCGCCCTGGCGGCGGGCCTGCCCTTCACCTTCCACCAGGACACCCCCGTGCTGCCCCCCGATATGCTGCGCACCCTCTGGTGCGCAGCCGTGCGCCGCACCCGGGCGGGGACGGTGCTGGGCCAGGAGGAGCGCATCCCCGTGCTGGAGGCCCTCCGGGCGGTGACCGTCCACGCCGCGTGGCAGTACGGCGAGGAGGGCGGCAAGGGCCGCATCGCCCCGGGCGGGCGGGCCGATTTCGTGCTGCTCAGCGGCGACCCCCTGGGCCGCCCGCCGGAGGAGCTGGAGGGGCTGAAGGTGCTGGCCACCGTGCTGCAGGACCGGGTGGTCTGGCGGGCGGGCAGCTCCCCGCTGTGAGCGGCCGGGCCTTCTCGCGCTTTTTCTCGGGAAATACGGGGGTTTCTCTTGCAATCATGCCCCGGGATAGTGTAAAATAAAGGTCTATCTGAGCGCCGGCGCCGGCCGCCGGTGACGAGAGAGAAGGAGTGCTGACAATGTCCGACGAGCTGAACACGACCATGGCCCAGAATTTTATCCATGATCTCATCGACCAGGATATTGCCCCGGGCGGCCAGTTCCAGGGCATGAAGGTCCACACCCGGTTCCCCCCCGAGCCCAACGGCTACCTCCACATCGGCCACGCCAAGGCCATCTTTGTGGATTTCGGCACCGCCCAGAAGTACGGTGGGCTGTGCAACCTGCGCATGGACGACACCAACCCCACCAAGGAGGACGTGGAGTACGTGGAGGCCATCCAGGAGGACATCAAGTGGCTGGGCTACGACTGGGGCGACCGGTTCTACTACGCCTCCGACTATTTTGAGAAGATGTACGAGTGCGCCGTGGCCCTGATCCGCAAGGGGCTGGCCTATGTGTGTGAGCTGACCCCCGACCAGATGCGCCAGATGCGGGGCGACGTGAGCTGCCCGGCCCAGTGTCCCTACCGGGACCGCCCGGTGGAGGAATCGCTGGACCTGTTCGCCCGGATGCGGGCGGGCGAGTTCCCCGACGGCTCCATGACCCTGCGGGCCAAGATCGACCCCTGCTCGGGCAACTTCAATATGCGCGACCCTGTCATCTACCGCATCCACCACATGCATCACCACCGCCAGGGGGACAAGTGGTGCATCTATCCCATGTACGACTTTGCCCACCCCATCGAGGACGCCCTGGAGGGGATCACCCACTCCCTGTGCTCTCTGGAGTTTGAGGACCACCGGCCCCTGTACGACTGGGTCATCGCCAACTGCGACCTGCCCGCCAAGCCCCGGCAGATCGAGTTCGCCCGGCTGGGCATCAACTACACCGTCATGAGCAAGCGCAAGCTGCGCCAGCTGGTGGAGGAGGGCAAGGTGGACGGCTGGGACGATCCCCGCATGCCCACCCTGTGCGGCCTGCGCCGCCGGGGCTACACCCCCCGCTCCATCCGCAATTTCTCCGAGCGCAACGGAGTCAGCAAGGCCGCCTCCACCGTGGAGTACGGCTTTCTGGAGCACTGCCTGCGGGAGGATCTGAACGACACCGCCCGCCGGGTGATGGCCGTGCTGCGCCCGGTGAAGCTCACCCTCACCAACTACCCCGAGGGGCAGTCGGAGACCTTCGAGGTGGAGAATAACCCCAACCATCCCGAAGAGGGCACCCGCCCCGTCACCTTCTCCCGCACCCTGTGGGTGGAGGCGGAGGACTTCCTGGAGCAGCCCGTCCCCAAGTACAAGCGCCTCTACCCCGGCGGGCCCGAGTGCCGCCTGAAGGGGGCCTACCTCATCACCTGCACCGGCTGCGTCAAGGATGAGGCGGGCAACGTCACCGAGATCCTGGCCACCTACGACCCGGACAGCCGGGGCGGCAACCCCGCCGACGGGCGCAAGGTGAAGGGGGCCACCATCCACTGGGTGGACGCCGCCACCGCCGTGGACGCCGAGGTGCGGCTGTACGACAACCTGTTCTCCGACGCCGACCCCGACGGGGGCGACAAGAACTTCCTGGACTGCCTGAACCCCGATTCGCTGGAGGTGCTCACCGGCTGCAAGCTGGAGGCCTCCCTGGCCGCTGCCCAGCCCGCCGACCGCTTCCAGTTCCTGCGCCAGGGCTATTTCTGCGCCGACAGCCGGGACTGCCGCCCCGACCGGCTGGTGTTCAACCGCTCGGTCAGCCTGAAGGGCACCTTTGTACCCGGCACCTGATCTGCCTCACCAATACGGAATGCAGCCCCCGCTGCATTCCGTATTTTTACAACACTTCATTTACTACATCCGCAGGAGGGACCTGTCATGTACAACTTCCGCAACGACTACTCCGAGGGCTGCCACCCCCGGATGCTGGACGCCCTGGTGCGCACCAACCTGGAGGTGACCCCGGGCTACGGCACCGACCACTGGTGCCGGTCCGCCGCTGACCGCATCCGCCAGGCCGTCGCCTGCCCCCAGGCGGACGTCCATTTCCTGGTGGGCGGCACCCAGACTAACCAGACCGCCATCGCCGCCTTCCTCCGGCCCCATCAGGCCGTCATCGCCGCCGCCACCGGCCATGTGAACGTTCACGAGACGGGGGCCATCGAGGCCACCGGCCACAAGGTCATCACCCTGCCCGCCCCTCAGGGCAAGCTGACCCCCGCCATCATCTGGGAACTGGTCCGGTCCCATCCGGACGAGCACATGGTCAAGCCCGGCCTGGTCTACCTCTCTCAGTCCACCGAGCTGGGCACCGTCTACACCAAGGCGGAGCTGGCGTCCATTTCTTCTCTGTGCCGGGAGCAGGGCCTTATCCTTTACATGGATGGCGCGCGGCTGGCCTGCGGGCTGACCGCCGAGGAGTGTGACCTGACACTGGAGGACCTGCCCCGGCTGTGCGACGCCTTCACCCTGGGAGGGACCAAGAACGGTCTGCTGTTCGGCGAGGCGCTGGTCATCGTCAGCGACGCGCTCAAGCCCGACTTCCGTTACCACATCAAGCAGCGGGGCGGCATGCTGGCCAAGGGCAGGCTGCTGGGGGTGCAGTTCGACGCCATCATGCAGGACGGGCTGTATCTGGAGCTGGGCCGGCACTCCAACCGGCTGGCCCAGAAGCTGGCCCGGGGCCTGGAAGCGCTGGGCTATCCCATGTACGTCCCCTCCCCCACCAACCAGATCTTCCCCATCGTGCCCAACAGCCAGCTGCCCCTGCTGGACAAGCTGTGCTATTATGAAGTCACCGCGGCGGTGGATGAAGCCCACACCGCAGTCCGGTTCGTCACCTCCTGGGCCAGCACGGAGGCGGACATCGACGGTTTCCTGACGGAGCTGGCCACCGCGTTATGAGGTAATACGACATGAAGCGACTGCTTCCTCTCCTGTTGCTGTCCGCCCTGCTGCTGTCCGGCTGCGGCGTGCCGGACACCCTGACGCCGCGGGAGTCCGCAAGCGAAGTCCCTTTACAATCTTCCGCCCCCTCGCCCTCACCGGAGCCGGAGGAGCGGCCGGAGGAACAGCCCCTGTCTGATGAGGAGTATATCCAGAAACTCATCGGCGGGATGACGCTGGAGGAGAAGGTGGGGCAGCTCTTCCTGGCCCGCTGCCCCAAAGAGGACGCCGCCGCCCTGGCCGCGCAGTACCACCTGGGGGGCTATGTCCTCTTTTCCGGCGATTTCAAGAACAGGACCCCTCAGCAGGTGCGGGAGGATATCGCGGGCTATCAGGCCGCCTCGGGCCTCCCCCTGCTCATCGCGGTGGATGAGGAAGGGGGCACCGTCACCCGCGTCAGCCGCTATGCCCAGTTCCGGGACGCGCCCTTTCTCTCCCCCCGGGAGCTGTATGAAAAGGGCGGCTACGAGCTGATCGCCGCCGACACGGCGGAGAAGGCGGGGCTTCTCTCCTGGCTGGGGATCAACGTGAACATGGCCCCGGTGTGCGACCTGTCGGACGACCCGGAGGACTATATGTACCAGCGCTCCTTCAGCGGAGACCCCGACGCGGCGGCCCGGTACGTGTCCACCGTGGTGTCCGTGATGGAGCAGTGCGGCATGGGCAGCTGCCTGAAGCATTTCCCGGGTTATGGGAACAATGCGGACACCCACACCGGCCTCGCCTATGATCCCCGCAGCTATGACAGCTTCACCAGTGCTGACTTTGTCCCCTTTCAGGCCGGGATCGAGGCGGGGACCGGCTGCGTGCTGGTCTGCCACAACATCGTCTCCTGCATGGACCCCGACCTGCCCGCCTCCCTCTCCCCCGAGGTGCACCGGGTGCTCCGGGAGGAGCTGGGGTTCGACGGCGTGGTCGTCACCGACGACCTGGTGATGGAGGCCATCACCCAGTACACCGGCGGCGAGGAGGCCGCGGTGCTGGCCGTGCTGGCGGGCAACGATCTTTTGTGCTGCACCGATTTCCAGACCCAGATCCCCGCCGTGATCCAGGCGGTCAATTCCGGCCGCATCAGCCTGGAGCAGGTGGAGCAGGCCGCCGCCCGGGTGCTCCAGTGGAAGCTGGAGCTGGGTCTGCTGTCCGTACCCGGTTAAAAAATTTTTTGCGGCAGGAAAAAAGTACTTGCAATTCTCATTCAACTGTGCTAATATAATTAAGCTGTCATTGAGGACAAGCAGTATGCGGCTGTAGCTCAGTTGGATAGAGTGTTTGGCTACGAACCAAAAGGTCGGGGGTTCGAATCCCTTCAGCCGTACCAGACAGCGGGACTCCGGTCCCGGCAGGCATCCCGCCCTGATGGGCGGGATGCTTTTTTCAACCCCATCGTGAGAACGGAGGCTCCCATGAAACAGTGCATGGACGCGGAGAATCTGCACCGCAGACTGAAAAAGATCATCGGCCAGGTCCAGGCCATCGACCGCATGGTGGACGAGGACGTGCCCTGTGAGGACGTGCTCGCCCAGATCAACGCCGCCAAGTCCGCCCTGCATAAGGTGGGCCAGGTGGTGCTGGAGGGCCACATCAACCACTGCGTCCGGGACGGCATTGAGCACGGGGACGCGGACGAGACCATCAAAAGCTTCACCAAGGCGGTGGAGCGCTTCGCCAACATGACCTGACCTCCGCCCCGCCATCCCATCAGACTCCCCACCTGTCCCGCCGGCCGCCGCCGGCGGGATTTTTTATTGACATCCCTTCCCCCGCGCCCTATAATATACCCATACCCCCATAGGTATATTCTGGTGATGAAGAGAGAGGATGTGGGCATGGAGATGAAGTGGGTGGAACGGTTTCTGGCCTGGGGCGGCGTGAAGCGGGAGGTCGGATGTCTGATCGTCTCGGGCGCGGCCCTGGCGGTGAGCATCCTTTTTCCCGGCAGGCTGCCCTTTGACCCGGCCTGGGTTGCCATCGTGCTGTGCGGCATTCCCATCCTGCTGGAGGCGGCCGTCGGGCTGATCACCGCCTTCGACATCAAGGCGGATGTGCTGGTGTCCCTCGCCCTGCTGGCCTCGGTAGCCATCGGGGAGATCTTCGCCGCCGGCGAGGTGGCCTTCATCATGCAGCTGGGCGCGCTGCTGGAGGATCTGACGGTGGCCCGGGCCCGGGCCGGCATCGAGCGTCTGGTGCGTCTGACTCCCCGTACCGCCCGGCGGCTGACCGCGGACGACGGCGAGGAGACGGTGGACGCGGCGCTGGTCCGGTTGGGCGACCGGCTGCGGGTGCTGCCCGGTGAGACCATCCCGGTGGACGGGGTGATCCTCCGGGGGCAGACCTCGGTGGACCAGTCGGTGATGACCGGGGAGTCCCTGCCGGTGGATCTGGGCCCCGGCGACCGGGTGTCCAGCGGCACGGTGAACCAGTTCGGGACCTTTGAGATGGAAGCGGAGCGCGTGGGAGAGGACAGCTCCATCCAGCGTATGGTCCGCCTGGTCCAGTCGGCCGACGCGGGCAAGGCCAAGATCGTGGGGCTGGCCGACCGCTGGGCCACCTGGATCGTGGTGGCCGCCCTCACCGCCGCCCTCCTGACCTGGCTGATCACCGGGCAGGTGATCCGGGCGGTGACCATTTTGGTGGTCTTCTGCCCCTGCGCCCTGGTGCTGGCCACCCCCACCGCCATCATGGCGGCCATCGGCAACGCCACCCGCCACGGCTTTCTGGTGCGGGAGGGGGACGCGCTGGAGCGGCTGTCCATGGTGCGCCGGGTCACCTTTGACAAGACGGGCACCCTGACCTACGGCGTGCCCCGGGTGGTGGCCGTAAAGACCCTGCTGCCCGAACTGCCCCGGGAGCGGCTCTATCGCCTGGCCGCCGGTGCGGAGCAGGGCTCGGAACACCCTCTGGGCCGTGCGGTGGTGCGCTGCTATGGGGATGAGCTGGGTAAAAGCCTCCCCACGGCGGAGCGATTCCGGATGCTGCCCGGCCGGGGCGTTCTGGCCCGGGTGGACGGCCGGGAGGTGGCGGCGGGCAATCCCAAGCTGCTGGACGAGCTGGGGATCGGGCTGCCCGTGCAGGGACTGGAGGAGGCAGACCGTCTGCTGGAACAAGGCTGTACAGTAATCTACCTTGCCATCGATGGCCGGGCTGCGGGCTTCCTCGCCCTGTCGGACACCCTGCGGGAGGGCGCGGCCGACACCGTCCGCCGGGTGTACCGGGCCGGTGCGGCGCCGGTGCTGCTCACCGGCGACCATGAGAACGCCGCCGCCCACATCGCCGGCCAGCTGGGCATCACAGAGGTCCACGCCGGCTGCCTGCCTGAGGACAAGCTGGCCTGGATCGACCGCTATCAAAGGGAAGGTCTGCCGGTGTGCATGATCGGGGACGGGATCAACGACGCGCCCGCGCTGAAAAAGGCCCTGGTGGGCATCGCCATGGGCGGGGTGGGCAGCGATATCGCGGTGGACGCCGCCGATATCGCCCTGGTCAATGACGACATCTCCCAGCTGCCCCACCTGCTGCGTCTGTCCCGGCGGATGATGACCACCATCAAGTGCAATCTCACCTTCTCCATGACGCTCAACTTCATCGCCATCGCGCTGGCCATCACCGGGGTCCTCGATCCGGTGGCGGGGGCTCTGGTCCACAACGCGGGCTCGGTGGCGGTCATCCTATGCTCCGCCCTCCTGCTGCGCTGGGAGGACCGGAGCGGCGGCTGACCCGCGGGGAAAAAAGGAAGCGGCGGCACAGGCAAAGCCTGTGCCGCCGCACTGTCTCCGGATCTCGCTCACACGGGCGCGGGCTGCTCCTCCCCGGCCAGCCGGGCCAGTTCCTCCTCCTCCAGCTGGCGGTAAGCCACCTTGCCCACCATGGTCTTGGGCAGCTCCGTGCGGAACTCGATGTCGTAGGGCAGGGCGTACTTGGCGATGTTCTTCCGGGCGTAGGCCATCAGCTCCTCCTTGCGCTCCGCGCTGGGCACCACCCCGGGCTTGAGCATGAGGAAGGCCTTCACCTTCTGCATCTTCAACGGGTCGGGCACCCCGATGACGCAGCTCATCTGCACCAGCTCGTGGGCGTCGAACACGTTCTCCAGCTGGGAGGGGTAGACATTGTAGCCGCTGGTGACGATCATTCGCTTCAGGCGCTGGCGGAAGTAGGCGAAGCCGTCCTCGTCCATCCCCCCCAGGTCGCCGGGGTGCACCCAGGTCAGCCCGTCGGGGTGGGTCTGGAGGGTCTGGGCATTCTCCTCCGGATGGTTCAGGTAGCCCAGCATCACCGTAGGACCGGACAGGCAGATCTCCCCCTCCTGGCCGTAGGGGACCTCCTCCTGGCTGCCCGGACGGACGATCTTGTAGTAGGTGTCCGGGAAGGACACGCCGATGGAGCCCTCCCGGGACTGGTGGTAGGGGGTCAGGCAGCTGGCGGTGACGCACTCGGTGGTGCCGTAGCCCTCCCGCACCTGGACCACCGCGCTGTGGTCGAACAGGAAGCGGTCAAAGCGCTTCTTCAGCTCGGTGGACAGGGAGTCGCCCCCGGAGTACACCCCCTTCAGGCAGCTCAGGTCCGCGTTTTTCATCTTGGGCAGCCGCAGCAGCGCCTCGTACAGGGTGGGCACCCCCGCGATCAGGTTGCAGCGGTACTTCACCAGCAGCTTTGCATAGCTCTCGGCGGTGAACCGGGGCACCAGGATGCAGCAGCCCCCGCTCATGAGCATGGTGTGGATGGACACCCCCAGCCCGAAGCCGTGGAACATGGGCATCACGGCCAGCATCCGGTCCCCGGGGCGGAACATGGGGTTGGTGGCGATGACCTGGGCGCCCAGGGCGTTGAAGTTCCGGTTGGACAGCAGGATACCCTTGGTGGTGCCGGTGGTGCCCCCGGAGTAGAGGATGACCGCCGGATCGTCCGCGCCCGGCTGGGCGCGGTACTTCCAGTGGTAGCTCAGGCCCCGGCGGAGGAACTCCCCCCAGCGGAGGATGGGGGCGTCCTTGGGGATCTTCTTCTGCTTGCGGCCCTCGGTGAGCATATAGCCCGCCCGGACCGTGGGGCTCAGGGCGTCCTTGATGGAGGCGATGATGATGTTGTCCAGCTCCACATTGTGCCGGATGGCCTCGAACTTGTGGTAGAACTGGTCCAGAGTCACCGCGGAGATGGAGCCCGACTCCTTGAGGAAAAACTCGATCTCCTTCTCGCTGGACAGGGGGTGGATCATATTGGCTATGGCCCCCACCAGGTTGATGGCGTAAAAGAGCACCACCGTCTGGGGACAGTTGGGCATGGCCACCGTGATCCGGTCCCCCGCCCGGATGCCGATGGCCTTCAGCGCCCGGGCGCACAGGTGGATCTCCCGGAGGAGCAGCTTATAGCTGGTCTTGCGGCCCATGAAAAGGTAGGCGGTGTAGTCCGGATATTCCTGAGCACAGCGCTCCACCGCCTCAAACAGGGAGCCGTCCTGGTACTCCAGGTGGGCGGGCACCTCCCCGTAGCTGGAAAGCCAGGGGGCCTTCACCATCGTCCTCTCAGCATTCAAAGTCGATCTCCTCCTTCAGCGGCCGGTCCAGCAGCTCAGGCCGCTCCAGCATGTGCTGCACGATCTTCAACGACCGGGCGAAATAGAATCCGTCGGCGATGCGCTCGTCCACCGTCACCCCCAGGTCCACCACGTCCCGCACCCGCTTGGTCCCGTCGGGGCCCACCACCTCCGCCTTGTGGATGGTGCCGATGGCGGCCATGATGGAGTTGGTGCCGTAATTGTTCAGGTGGTGATACACCGTGGGGCACCGGATGGAGCCCAGGTTGGTGAGGAACACCGTGGCGTAGTTGGGGTCGCTCTCGGTGAGGGCCAGGGGCATCTTCCCGAAAAAGTCCAGAGTGCGGAAGCACCACATGACGAACATCATCAGCGGCCGGGGCAGCCTTTTCAGGGTGTTGAGGGTGTCGTCCAGCCCGTAGCTTTTCTCCTCACGGGCCTTGTGCACCGTGCCAACCACCTTCCGGGTCACGTCGGCCAGCGTCCACTCCTCGGGCACTTCGGTGACGATGAGGGTCTCCTCGCTGTGGTCCTCAAACCGCTTCTTGGCGGTGAAGCCCAGGGAGATGGCCTGCCGCTGGTAAAACCGCCGGCCGGAGATATAGCGGTTGAGCATGGGCCGGAGGTACACCGTCTTGGCCATGGCCATGATCACACAGTGGAACAGGGTGGTGCGGTACTCCGGCTCCCCCTCGTTCTTTTCCGCGATGTAGGCCAGCGCCTCGGTGACGTCCAGCTGGAAATTGATGAACACCTCCGCATCGGTGCGCTTGTTCATCAGGTGGGGCATGATGCAGTGCATCCCGTCCATCTCCCGCAGCCAGCGGGCGTCCCGGCGGTCCCCCCATCGTTTTTTCTCCACGGCAGTCTCCCTCTCTCCCCGTCCGCCCGTTGGGGCGGGATCATTTCCAAATCAGAAGTATAGCACACTTTTCTTCGAAAGGCGAATCATTTTCCCGGCCGAATATTGAAAAAAATCTTAAATTTTTCTTGACAGCAGTGCTTTACTGTGCTAATGTACTACCAACAAACCGTTGAGGGAGAGTGAGTACCCCGCGTGAAACGGTGCAGCGAGCCGCCGGTGGTGGAAGGGCGGTCCGGGCAGCGCGGGGGAATGGACTTCCGAGGGCGAGCCGAACGGGACCCGTTCCAAGTAGGCGAGACGGAGTGTGCGTCTTCGTTACCAAAGCGCGGCATATCCTCGGGTATGCGCTGAGTGGGCGCGCAGGCGCCAAGCCGGGTGGCACCGCAGAGGGCATCACACCTCTGTCCCAGCAGTTGGGACGGAAGGTGTGTTTTCTTTTGTCCCGGAATACATTTTGAAAGGAGAATCCCCATGAGCGAACAGAAGATCCCCTACAAAATCTACCTGGATGAGAGCGAGATGCCCCTGAATTGGTATAACGTTCGGGCGGATATGAAGAACAAGCCCGCCCCCCTGCTCAACCCCGGCACCCTCCAGCCCATGACCGCCCAGGAGCTGGGCGTGGTGTTCTGCGACGAGCTGGTCAAGCAGGAGCTGGACGACACCACCCCCTACATCCCCATTCCCACCGAGATCCGCGATTTCTACAAGATGTACCGCCCCTCCCCCCTGGTGCGGGCCTACTGCCTGGAGGAGAAGCTCCAGACCCCCGCCAAGATCTACTACAAATTCGAGGGCAACAACACCTCCGGCTCCCACAAGCTCAACTCCGCCATCGCCCAGGCCTACTACGCCAAGCAGCAGGGCCTGAAGGGAGTCACCACCGAGACGGGCGCCGGCCAGTGGGGCACCGCCCTGTCCATGGCCTGCGGCTATCTGGGACTGGACTGCAAGGTGTTCATGGTCAAGTGCTCCTATGAGCAGAAGCCCTTCCGCCGGGAGGTGATGCGCACCTACGGCGCCAGCGTCACCCCCTCCCCCTCCGCCGAGACCGAGGTGGGCCGCAAGATCCTGGCCGAGCACCCGGGCACCACCGGCAGCCTGGGCTGCGCCATCTCCGAGGCGGTGGAGGTGGCCACCTCCACCCCCGGCTACCGCTATGTGCTGGGCAGCGTGCTCAACCAGGTGCTGCTCCACCAGTCCATCATCGGTCTGGAGGCCAAGGCCGCCCTGGACAAGTACGGCGTGGTGCCCGACATCATCATCGGCTGCGCCGGCGGCGGCTCCAACCTGGGCGGGCTGATCTCCCCCTTCATGGGCGAGAAACTCCGGGGGGAGCGGGACTACCGCTTCATCGCCGTGGAGCCCGCCTCCTGCCCCTCCTTCACCCGGGGCAAATTCGCCTACGACTTCTGCGACACCGGCATGGTCTGCCCCCTGGCCAAGATGTACACCCTGGGCTCCGGCTTCATCCCCTCGGCCAACCACGCCGGCGGGCTCCGCTACCACGGCATGAGCTCTGTGCTCTCCCAGCTCTACCACGACGGCTATATGGAGGCCACCTCGGTGGAGCAGACTGCCGTCTTCCAGGCCGCCGAGGCCTTCGCCCGGGTGGAGGGCATCCTCCCCGCCCCCGAGAGCAGCCACGCCATCAAGGTGGCCATGGACGAGGCTCTGAAGTGCAAAGAGACCGGCGAGGCCAAGACCATCCTCTTCGGTCTGACGGGCACGGGCTACTTCGACCTCACCGCCTATGAAAAGTTCCACAACGGGGAGATGACGGACTCCATCCCCACCGACGCCGACCTCCAGGTTGGCTTTGACGGCATCCCCAGGTTCCCCGGCAACGAGTTCTGATATCCGCCATCCCCCCGTTCCCAAGTTCCCGCACGCGGCGCGTCCCCGGCCGGTTGTACCCGGCCGGGGACGCTTCCGATACGATAAAACCCCTGCGCCCGTACGGACGCAGGGGTTTATGCGTTTTCATCAATAGAACTTCTTGCGGTTCTTGCGGGCCGCCTCGGACTTCTTGCGGCGCTTGACGCTGGGGCTCTCGTAGTGCTCACGCTTACGGACCTCCGCCAGCACGCCGGACTTGGCGCAGCTGCGCTTGAAGCGCTTGAGCGCGTTCTCCAGAGACTCGCCTTCCTTGACGCGGATTTCGGACATTGTATTCCCTCCCTCCAAAGTAATGAAGCAGCTTCATTACAAAAGGGCCATGATTATGGCTTTAACAGTAACATTATATTCATTCCCGTCCCCGCTGTCAAGAGGGGATTTGTGAACATTGGGAAAACAGCGGCGGGCTCAGCCGTCCTTTTCCCGGAAGAACTCGATCTCCTCCCCCAGCGGGCCGGTGCAGAAGGCGATGCGGATGGGATAGCAGCCCCCCAGGTTCCTGTCCGACGGCTCCATGGTCACCTTGCACCCCGCCGCCCTGGCCAGGGCCAGCGCGCCGTCCACGTCCTCCGTGCGGAAGGCGATGTGGCGGTAAAACCCGTCGGGGTTCAGCTGGCTTGTGCCGTTGGCCATCAGCTCCATAAGGCAGTTGCCCAGCCGGATCATGCAGCCCCGGCCGTCCCCGTCGCCCCACTCCCGGACCAGGTCGAAGCCCAGCGTCCGGGTATAGAACTCCCGGGCCCGCTCATAGGCCGCGGAGCCCACGGCCTTCAGGCACACGTGGTGGACCCCCTGAAGCAGTTTCTCTTTCATTCCGCTCATCTCCGTCTGCTCACGCTCTGGGCTTGAAGATCAGGTTCACCAGGCGGCCCTTGGCACCCCCACCGAACGCCGTTCGGCGGGGACCCCGTCCTTTTTGAATCCTCGGGCGGATTCGATCCGCCCTCCGGCAAGGTTTTGCCCGTGGCAAAACCCTTGGACGCGCCTCAGGCGCGCCGCGCTTGCGCGCGGGTGGTCTTCGGGCCGCGGTTACGCCTTGGGCTTGAAGATCAGGTTCACCAGGCGGCCCTTGACCACGATGGACTTGACCAGCTCCATCCCCTCGGCCATGCGGGCGATCTTGGGCTCGGCCAGGGCGGCGGCCACCACCGCCGCGTCGTCGCTGTCGGTGGGCACCACGATATTGGCCCGGAGCTTGCCGCCCACCTGCACCGCCATCTGGACGGTGGCGGCCACGGTCTTGCTCTCGTCATAGGCGGGCCAGGGCTGCTGGCAGGCCATGGTGCCCGCCTCGGCCGCAAAGCCCATGTGCTCCCACAGCTCCTCCACCATATGGGGGGCGAAGGGGGAGAGCATCAGCAGCAGGGCCTTCATGTCGCCCCGGCTGGCGCCGTTCTGGTAGAAGTCGTTCACCAGGGCCATCAGCGCGGCGATGGCGGTGTTGAACTTCATGGCCTCAATGTCCTCGTTGACCTTCTTGATGGCCTTGTGGCCGGCGGCCTCATTGGCCTTGGAGTACTCCTCACCGGTATGCTCCTGGTCCACCGCCAGGTTCCACACCCGGTCCAGGAACCGCTTGCAGCCCTTCACCGCGTTGGACGACCAGGCGGCAGCCTTTTCAAAGTCGCCGATGAACATGATATAGGTGCGCATGGTGTCGGCGCCGTAGGCCTCCACGATGTCGTTGGGGTTGACCACGTTGCCCCGGGACTTGGACATCTTCTCGCCGCCCTCGCCCAGGATCATGCCGTGGCTGGTGCGCTTCTGATAGGGCTCCTTGGTGGGCACCACGCCGATGTCGTAGAGGAACTTGTGCCAGAAGCGGCTGTACAGCAGATGCAGGGTGGTGTGCTCCATGCCGCCGTTGTACCAGTCCACGGGGCTCCAGTACGCCAGCGCCTCCTTGGAGGCCAGGGCCTTGTCGTTGTGGGGGTCCATATAGCGCAGGAAGTACCAGCTGGAGCCCGCCCACTGGGGCATGGTGTCCGTCTCCCGCTTGGCGGGACCGCCGCAGCACGGGCAGGTGGTGTTCACCCAGTCGGTCATCTTGGAGATGGGGGACTCGCCGTCGTCGGTGGGCTCGTAGCTGTCCACCTCGGGCAGCAGCAGGGGCAGCTGGTCCTCGCTCAGGGGCTGCCAGCCGCACTTGTCGCACCAGATCATGGGGATGGGCTCGCCCCAGTAGCGCTGGCGGGAGAACACCCAGTCGCGCAGCTTGTAGTTCACCTTGGCCGCGCCGATGCCCTTCTCCTCCAGCCACTTGGTGATGGCGGGGATGGCCTGCTTCACCGTCAGGCCGTCCAGGAAGTCAGAGTTGACCATGATCCCGGTGTCGTCCTTGAGGGTGAAGGCCTCCTTCTCCACGTCACCCCCCTTGACCACCTCGATGATCTGGCAGCCGAACTTTTTGGCAAACTCCCAGTCGCGGTCGTCGTGGGCGGGCACGGCCATGATGGCGCCGGTGCCGTAGGTGGACAGGACATAGTCGGAGATGAAGATGGGGATCTCCTTGCCGTTGACCGGGTTGACGCCCTTCACGCCGTCCAGGCACACGCCGGTCTTTTCCTTGTTGAGCTCCGTGCGCTCCAGGTCGGACTTGGAGGCGGCGGCGGCCTGATAGGCCTTCACCTCGTCGGCGTTCTTCAGCAGGGGCATCCACTTCTTCACCAGCTCATGCTCGGGAGAGAGCACCATGTAGGTGGCGCCGAACAGGGTGTCCGGCCGGGTGGTGAAGATGACGATGTCGTCCCCGGTGGTGGCCTTGAAGGTGACCTCCGCGCCGGTGGAGCGGCCGATCCAGTTCTTCTGCTGGATCTTCACCCGCTCGATGAAGTCCAGATCGTCCAGGTCGTCGATCAGCCGCTGGGCGTACTTGGTGATGCGCAGCATCCACTGGGACTTCTCCTTGCGCACCACGGGAGCGCCGCAGCGCTCGCACACGCCCTCCACCACCTCCTCGTTGGCCAGCACGCACTTGCAGGAGGTACACCAGTTCACCGGCATGGTGGTCTTGTAGGCCAGGCCGTGCTTGTACAGCTGCAGGAAG
>CALXCT010000048.1 GCA_944386865.1 uncultured Oscillospiraceae bacterium
GGAGATGCAGAAGGAGAGCATCTTGTGCTTGGCCAGGTTGATGCCCATGGCCTCGGCGGCGATCTCATCCTCCCGGATGGCCTTGAAGGCCCGGCCGTAGGAGGAGTTGATGAGCATGACGATGACGATGATGCACACGATGGCGATGAGCATGGGGAAGAAGGCGGACAGGTAGAGCACCACCTTGCCGCTGGAATCGGTGATGTTGAAGTTGTTGAAGGTGGGGATCTGGGTGATCATGTTGGCGCCGTTGGTGACGGGGCCCAGGGCCTGCCACTGGAACACCGCCCGGAGGATCTCCGCGAAGCCCAGGGTGGCGATGGCCAGGTAGTCGCTCTTGAGCCGCAGCACGGGCAGGCCGATGAGCCAGGCGAACACCGCCGCCACGCAGCCGCCCAGCAGGATGGCCAGCACCACGCCCAGGATCAGCCCCACGGGGCTGTCCAGCCCGCCGAACAGGTCGGGCAGGGAGAAGTTGACGGCCGAGCCGCCGAACAGGTAGTACACCTGGTCCTTGGCGGCCATGGGCACGGTGAGGATGGCGTAGGTGTAGGCGCCCAGCAGCATGAAGCCCGCCTGGCCCAGGGAGAACAGGCCGGTGAAGCCGTTGAGCAGGTTCATGGACACGGCCACCAGGGAGTACACCGCGCCCTTCTTCAGCACCACGAACAGCTGGTTGGTGGGGGCGAGGGTGTTCTCCAGCACGATGACCAGAATGAGCACCAGCGCCGCGGCGGCCAGGCCGATAAAGGCGCCCGTCTTGTCTTTCTTCTGTGCGATCATTTCTCCGGACACCTCCTTACACCTTGTCGGTGGCCTTCTCGCCGAACAGGCCGGTGGGCTTGAAGACCAGGATGATGATGAGCAGGGCGAAGGTGAAGGCGTCCACGAAGGTGGTGGCCCCCTCGAAGGGCAGGATCTTGACGAAGTTCTCGCAGATGCCGATGAGGAAGGCGCCGATCACCGCGCCGGGGATGGAGCCGATGCCGCCGAACACCGCCGCCACGAAGGCCTTCAGGCCGGGCATGGCGCCGATGGTGGGCACCACGGAGGTATAGGTGGTGAAGTACAGCATGGAGCCCACCGCCGCCAGGGCCGAGCCGATGACGAAGGTGGTGGAGATGACGGAGTTGATCTTGATGCCCATGAGCTGGCTGGTCTCAAAGTCCTTGGCCACCGCCCGCATGGCCATGCCGATGCGGGTGTGGTTGATCAGCTGGGTGAGCAGCAGCACCAGGGCCACCACCAGGAAGGGGGTGAGGATGACCACCCACTTGATGGAGGTGCCCGCCACGGTGATGGTGCTGGACAGGAAGGGGATGGCGGGATAGGTCATGGGCTGGCCGCCGGTGATATAGGTGGCGGAGTTCTGCAGCAGGTAGCTCACGCCGATGGCGGAGATCATCACCGACATGCGGGGGGCGGTGCGCAGGGGCTTGTAGGCCACCCGCTCGATGATGAAGCCCAGCGCCACCGTCAGCACCAGCACCAGCAGCAGCATGACGGGGATGACCAGCAGGGGCGGCAGGAACTGCGCCAGCAGGGTGTTCAGGTAGATGCCCATCAGGCCGGCCACCATGAACACGTCGCCGTGGGCGAAGTTGATCAGGCGCAGAATGCCGTATACCATGGTGTAGCCGATGGCGATCAGCGCGTACTGTCCGCCCACCGAGATGCCGAAGAGCAGCGTGGAGATGAAAAATTCCATGGGATATCCTCCCTCTGTGAAGTATGGTTGCCAGGCCGTCTCGAAAAGGGCGGAGCCGCGCCCCTTTCGAGGCAGCCCGGCGGGATCGGAAACACGATGCTTGGCGGGGACCCGGAGGCCCCCGCCAAGCGCTCGTCGTGGTTTCTTGTTCTGTTTCCTGACTTGCGGACGGGGAAATTACTGGGCCACGGTCTGCTGGGTCTCCAGCTCCCAGCCGCCGTCGTTGGTGGAGTGCTTGATGTAAGCGGTGTCGCGCACGGCGTCGCCGTTGACATCGTCGAACTCGATGTGGCCGGACACGCCGTCATAGGTCACGTCCCACAGGGCGGCCTTGATGGCGGCGGGATCCACGGAGTCGGCGGCCTTGATGGCCTCCAGGGCCACATAGTAGGCGTCGTAGCCCATGGCGGTGACGGCGGAGATGGTGTCGTTGCCGCCGTTGGCCTCCAGCGCGCCGGAGGCGGTGTTGATGTACTCCTTCACGCCGGCGTCGAACTCAGCGTTGCCGCCCTCCTGATAGAAGGTGGAGACATACAGCTGGATGTCGGTGCCCTTGGCAGCCTCCAGCACCATGTTGTCGTCCAGGGTATCGGAGCCCACGAAGGGGATGTCGATGCCCAGAGAGGCGGCCTGGGTGATGATCTGGGTGGCGTAGGCGATGGACACGGGGGTGAAGATGACATCAGCGCCCTGGTCCTTGGCCTTGTTCAGGTAGGAGTTGAAGTCGGAGTTGTTGGTGGGGAAGGAGTCGGTGATCACGGTGCCGCCCGCCGCCTCGAAGGCGGTCTTGAAGAAGGCGATCAGGCCCTGATCGTACTCGTTGCCCGCCTCGCCCAGGCAGTAGGCGGTGGTGGCCTCAAACTTGTCCATGGAGAAGTTGGCCAGCACGGTGCCCTGGAAGGGATCCAGGAAGCAGATGCGGAAGTAGTAGTCGTTGCCCGCGGTGACGTTGGGGTTGGTGCAGGTCACGCCGATGGCGGGGATGCCGGCATTGCCGAAGGTGGGGCCGGCGGCGATGGACACGCCGGAGCCGTAGGAGCCCAGCACCATCACCACGCCCTCACTCACCAGCTGGGAGGCGGCGGTGGGAGCCTTGTCGGTGGAAGAGCCGTTGTCGGCGTAGACCAGCTGGACCTGGTACTCCTCGCCGCCCACGGTGACGGTGGGGGTCTCGGCGTTGGCATACTGCATGCCCAGCATCTCCTTCTTGCCGCCGGAGGCGGAGTCGCCGGTGGCGGGCTCAAAGACGCCGATCTTGATGACGTTCTCCCCGGAGCTGGAGCCTCCGGTGGACGCGTCGGAGCCGGAGCCGGAGACGGAACCGGAGCCGGTGTTCCCGCCGCAGCCGGCCAGAGCGCCCATCAGAAGGGCAGCGGACAGAGCAGATGCAAGAATTCGTTTCATGTTCATGACTCCTCTCAGATTTGAGATGGTTGGCGAAAACTGTCTATCGGTGATAAACACTTGTTCGCTTAATAAACACATTATAGCGGAACC
>CALXCT010000049.1 GCA_944386865.1 uncultured Oscillospiraceae bacterium
TCGTGGACCTCCAGCACCCGGGCGGGGCCCAGCGTCCCGGTGTCCCAGGGCTGGCCGCCCCCCTCGGGGTAGAAGGCGGTGCGGTCCAGCTCCACCTCGAACCCCCGTTTGCCGGGCCGGCAGTCCACCACCCGGGCGGTGAAGCGGGAGAGAAAGGGATCGTCATAGTAAAGTTTCGTGGTGTCCATAACTACCTCCGGAAAAACGGATCTTGCCCCTATTTTACCACGCAGGCCCCAAAAGCTCAATGGCCCTCCGCCGGGCGGAGGGGGGCCGGGCGGGCACCGGACGGGGCGGGGGAATAGGATAGGATGCGGGGGAAGGCCCCCGGGCGGCGCTGCCGCCAGACCATCTGGAGGAGAGAGAGCCTATGGAAACCACAAGAGACCTGCGCGCCCTGCGCCCGGGGGACCGGGCGGCGGTGGCCGCGGTCCATCATGAGAAGGCCATGGCCCGGCGGCTGATGCAGCTGGGCTTCGTCCCGGGCACCCTGGTGACCTGTGTGGGCGTCAGCCCCGCGGGCGACCCGGCGGCTTACCTGGTGCGGGGGGCGGTGATCGCCCTGCGGGGGTGCGACGCGGCCCGGGTGGAGATCGTCCCGGCGGCGGAGGTGTGCCATGGCTGAGCGGACCGGCCCGGTGGTGGCCCTGGCGGGCAACCCCAACGTGGGCAAATCCACCGTGTTCAACGCCATTACCGGCCTTCGGCAGCACACCGGGAACTGGCCGGGCAAGACGGTGGCCGCCGCCTGGGGGACCTATCTCCACGAGGGGACGGAGTACACCCTCGTGGACCTGCCCGGCACCTATTCCCTGTCCGCCCGCTCCCCGGAGGAGGAGCAGACCCGACGGTTTCTCCGGGAGGGGGGCGCGGACGCGGTGGCGGTGGTGTGCGACGCCACCTGCCTGGAGCGCAGCCTGGGCCTGGTGTTCCAGGTGCTGGAGCTGACCGGGCGGGTGGTGGTGTGCGTCAACCTGCTGGACGAGGCGGCGCGCAAGGGGGTGGAGGTGGACCTTGAGAAGCTGTCCGCCGCCCTGGGCGTGCCCGTGGTGGGAGCCAGCGCGGGCCGGGGCCGGGGGCTGGAGGAGCTGAAAGAGGCCGTGGCCCGGGCGGTGGAGGATGCCGCCCCGCCCCCGCCCCGCCCGGCGGTAGGGGTGGAGGCGCAGATCGCCGCCGGGGAGGCCGCGGCGGCGCTGGCGGTGAAGCACCGGCGGGGCGACCCCGGCCGGGGGGACCGGCGGCTGGACCGGCTGTTCACCAGCCGCGCCACCGGCATCCCCGTGATGCTGGTCCTGCTGCTGGGGGTGTTCTGGCTGACCATCGTGGGGGCCAACTACCCCTCCCAGTGGCTCAGCGCCCTGTTTGCCGCCGTGGAGGAGGGGCTGCGCACGCTGCTGGCCGCCCTGAACGCCCCCGGCTGGCTCACCGGGGCGCTGGTGGACGGGGTGTACCGGGTGCTCAGCTGGGTGGTCAGCGTGATGCTGCCCCCCATGGCCATCTTTTTCCCCCTGTTCACCCTGCTGGAGGACTTCGGCTACCTGCCCCGGGTGGCCTTCGTGATGGACCACGCCTTCCAGCGCTGCCGGGCCTGCGGCAAGCAGGCGCTGACCATGTGCATGGGGCTGGGCTGCAACGCGGCGGGGGTGACCGGCTGCCGGATCATCGACTCCCCCCGGGAGCGGCTGATTGCCATACTTACCAACTGCCTGATGCCCTGCAACGGCCGCTTTCCCGCCATGATCGCCATCATCACCATGTTTTTCGCGGGGCAGGGAGGGGGGAGCCTTGCCGCGGCAGCTGCCCTCACCGGGGTGATCCTGCTGGGCACCGCTCTGACCTTCCTGCTTTCCCGGCTGCTGTCGGCCACGGTGCTGCGGGGGATGCCCGCCTCCTTCACCCTGGAGCTGCCCCCCTACCGCAGGCCCCAGGTGGGGAAGGTGGTCGTGCGCTCCCTGCTGGACCGGACGCTGTTCGTGCTGGGCCGGGCGGTAGCGGTGGCCGCTCCGGCGGGGCTTCTCCTGTGGCTGTGCGCCAACGTGACGGTGGGGGAGGCCACCCTGCTGGCCCGCATGGCCGGGGCGCTGGACCCTTTGGGGCGGCTGCTGGGGATGGACGGGGCCATCCTGCTGGCCTTCCTGCTGGGCTGGCCGGCCAACGAGATCGTGCTGCCCATCGTGATGATGATCTACCTGTCCAGCGGCACCCTGGCCGAGTGGGAGAGCCTGGAGGGGCTGAAGACCCTGCTCACCGACAACGGCTGGACGGGGCTGACGGCGGTGTGCACCCTGCTGTTCTCCCTGAGCCACTGGCCCTGCTCCACCACCTGCCTGACCATCCGGAAGGAGACGGGCAGCTGGAAATGGACGGCGCTGGCGGTCCTGCTGCCCACGGCGCTGGGGGCGCTGCTGTGCCTGGTGACGGCCACGGCGGCCAGATTGCTGGGCGTGGCGTGAAAAAACCGCGCGGCCTTCCTTTCTAAGGAAGGCCGCGCGGCGGCTTGTGAAGTGAGGTCAGGACAGAGACCGGACCATCTCCCGGGCCCACTCCCGGGCCGAGGCCAGGTCGTCCTGGTCGGGGTGGGACAGCGCCCGGTCGAAGTTCTCCACGCTCACGGCCAGCTTCTTGTCGTCGGGGTGCTCGGTGAGCAGGGCGACATATCGGTCCCGGACGGACATGGGCATCTTCCCCTGGCAGTAGAAGCGGCCCAGCACCCGGCTGGAGGCGGGGAGGAGGGAGGTGGCCCGGACGGACAGCGCGTCGTAGTACTCGGGCGCGCCGCCGAAGCCGGCGGTGCCGAACCAGGCCACCGGCTTGCCCTCCAGGCCGGAGAGGAACGCCCCGATCTCCTTGCAGCAGCTGCCCTTGTCTGTCCAGGAGCCCACGAAGTAGAGGTCGGCCTCGGGCACCTGGGCGGGCGCGCCGCAGTAGACCACGCTGCCGGGGTCCAGGGCGGAGCGGATGGCCTCGGCCACCAGTTTGGTGTTCCCCGTGACGCTCTGATACACGATAGCGATGCGCATGCTTCAGCCCTCCTTTCCCCGCGCTTGGCGCACGGCGGTCTCCAGCGCCACCTCCATCATGCGGGTGAAGGAGGTCTGACGCTCCTGGGCGGTGGTCTCCCGGCCGGTGAACACCTCGTCGGAGACGGTGAGGATGGCCAGAGCGTTTTTCCCGGCGTGGATGGCGTTGAGGTACAGGGCGGCGGCCTCCATCTCGATGGCCAGCACCCCCATGTCCGCCCACTTTTTGGCGGGGGAGGAGGCGTCGTAGAAGCAATCGCTGGAGAGCACGTTGCCCACGGTGCAGGGGCAGCCCTTCTCCCGGGCGGCGTCCCAGGCGTCCTTCAGCAGGGACCAGCTGGCGATGGGGGCCATGGTGCCCGGCAGGCCGAACTGGGCGGCGTAGCCGGAGTTGGTGCAGGCGCCTTGGGCCAGCACCAGGTCGCCGATGCGCAGCCCGGGCTGGAGGGAGCCGGCGGTGCCGATGCGGATGATGTTCTCCACGCCGTAGAAGTGGAACAGCTCATAGGAGTAGATGCCGATGGACGGGATGCCCATCCCGCTGCCCTGGACGGAGACGGGCACCCCCTTGTAGGTGCCGGTGAAGCCCAGCATCCCCCGCACGCCGTTGACCTGAACGGCGTCGGTGAAAAAGGTCTCGGCCACGAATTTTGCCCGCAGGGGATCGCCGGGCATGAGGACGGTCTTGGCATAATCGCCCGGCTTCGCCTCGATGTGGGGAGTAGGTGCTGACATGGAAAGGACCTCCTTTTAGTCTTTGTTTCTATGGAAGAAAGGACCGGTCGTGGGAACAGGCGTTTATTCCTCTTTTATCATACTGCCGGAGAGGAGCAAAGACAAGTCCTTATCCCTCCGCCGCCAGCCGCCGGCCCATGAGCACCCCCATGGCGGAGGCCATCATCAGGCCCCGGGTCCAGCCGCTGGAGTCGCCCAGGCAGTGCAGGCCCCGGATGCTGGTGTTGAAGTCCCGGTCCATCTTCACCCGGTTGCTGTAGAACTTCAGCTCGGGGGAGTAGAGCAGGGTCTCGATGGAGGCGAAGCCGGGCACCACGTGGTCCACCGCCTGGATGAAGCCGATGATGTTCACCATGGCCCGGTAGGGCATGGCGGCGGTGATGTCCCCCGCCACCGCGTCGGGCAGGGTGGGCCGGAGGTTGGACCGGACCAGCTCCTTCTGCCAGGTGCGCTTGCCGTCCAGGATGTCGCCGAAGCGCTGGACCAGGATGTGCCCGTCCCCCAGCATGTTGGTCAGCTCGCCCACCTTCTGGGCGTAGGCGATGGGCTGGTTGAAGGGGTCGGTGAAGTTGTGGGAGCAGAGGATGGCCAGGTTGGTGTTGTCGCTTTTCAGCTCCTTATAGCTGTGGCCGTTGACCACCGCCAGGTCGTTGTCGTAGTTCTCCTGGCTGACGAAGCCGCCCGGGTTCTGGCAGAAGGTGCGCACCTTGTTCTTGAAGGGCTTGGGATAGCCGATGAGCTTGGACTCGTAGAGCACGTTGTTCACCTGCTCCATCACCTCATTGCGCACCTCCACCCGCACGCCGATGTCCACCGTGCCCGGCTCATGGGCGATGCCGTGCTCGGCGCAGATGCGCTCCAGCCAGTCGGCGCCCCGGCGGCCGGTGGCCACGATGGTGCGCTGCGCGAAGACCTCCAGGTTGGTGCGCCCGTCGGTGAGGGTGACGCCCCGGCAGAGGTTCCCGTCCAGGATCAGGTCGGTGCACTCATAGCCGAACAGCAGCTCCACCCCGTGCTCGGCCAGGTAGTTCTGGATGTTCAGGTACAGCTGCTGGGCCTTCTCGGTGCCCAGGTGGCGGATGGGGCAGTCCACCAGCTTCAGGCCCGCCTGGATGGCCCGCTTGCGGATGTCCTTCACCGCGTCGGTCTGGCCCACCCCCTCCACGTGGGTGTCTGCCCCGAACTCCAGGTAGATCCCGTCGGTGTAGTCGATGGTCTCCTGGGCCAGCTCCTCCCCGATCAGGGAGGGCAGGTCGCCCCCCACCTCGCAGCTCAGGGACAGCTTCCCGTCGGAGAAGGCGCCCGCGCCGGAGAAGCCGGTGGTGATGTGGCAGTAGGGTTTGCAGTTGACGCACACCTTGGTCTGCTGTTTGGGACAGCGGCGCTTTTCCACCGGCTGACCCTTGTCCACCAGCAGGATGGACTGCCGCCCGCCCCGGCGCAGCAGCTCCAGGGCGGTGAAAATGCCGGCGGGACCGGCCCCTACGATGACGATGTCCTTGTTCATGGCGGAACGGCTCCTTTTTGTTGAAATAAAAAACTGCCCTCAACGGATATCATACCCCCTTGAGGGGGCGATGATAGTCAACTGAGGGCAGTTGGTAGAAACATCCATCCATCTTATGGATCTATATCATGCGTCCTTGGAAAGGATACCGGAAACCGGCGGGAAAGTCAAGAAAAAGATTGCCGGGCGCGTCATTTTGCTGCGGCGAACACGTCCTTGTTCTTCAGGAAGTACTCGCAGCCGGAGTAGATGGTGGTCACCACGATGACGGCCACGCAGATCAGATTCAGTACGTCGGGGATGGGCAGCAGCATCAGGCAGATGCACACCATGGTGGAGGCGGTCTTTACCTTGCCCGACCAGCCGGCGGCGATGACCCGGCCCTTGTCGGCGGCGATCATCCGCAGGCCGGACACGCCGAACTCCCGCACGATGACGATGAGCAGGGCCCAGGCGGGCATCTGGCCGATCTCCACGAACCAGAGCATGGCGGCGGTGACCAGGCACTTGTCGGCCAGCGGGTCCATGAACTTGCCGAAGTCGGTCACCTGGTCATAGTGCCGGGCGATGTAGCCGTCCACAAAGTCGGTGACGCTGGCCAGGATGAAGATGGCCAGGGCCACATAGCTGCTGTACGGGAAGCCCCAGTACAGCACGATCAGGAAGGCGGGGATCATGACCACCCGCAGCATGGTCAGCTTGTTGGCGGTATTCATACCATCACTCCTCAATTTCTCCGGTCAGGTCACCGTCGGACACCCCGGTGAGCCGGACGGTGACAAAGCTGCCCGCGGGCACCTCGCCGGCGGCGGTGAAATAGACCCGGCCGTCGATGTCCGGGCTGTCGGCGAAGCTGCGCCCGGCGTAGCACCCCGCCTCCGGGTCGAAGCCCTCGCACAGGATCTCCTCGCAGCGGCCCAGGCGGCTTTCATTGAACTCGTCCATGATCCGGGACTGCAGCTCCACCAGCAGCTCCACCCGCCGCCGGGCGGTCTCCGGGTCCACCTGGTCATCCATGGCGGCGGCGGGAGTGCCCTCCTCGGGGGAGAACTGGAACACGCCCGCCCGCTGGAGCTTCTGCTCCCGGAGGAACTGGCACAGCTCCTCAAACTCCGCCTCCCCCTCGCCGGGCAGGCCGCAGATGATGGAGGTGCGGATGACCACGTCGGGCATGGCGGCGCGCAGCTTGTCAAACAGCGCCGTCAGCTCCGCCTTGGTGCCCCGGCGGTTCATGGCACGCAGGATGCCGTCGTTGCAGTGCTGGATGGGGATATCCAGATAGTGCAGGATCTTGGGCTGGGCGGCGATGGTTTGAATGAGACGGTCGTCAAATTCGTCGGGGTAGAGGTAGTGCAGCCGGACCCACCGGAAGGGCAGGCGGCACAGCTGGTCCAGAAGGTCGGCCAGGCGGCGCTCTCCGTACCGGTCAATACCGTAGCGGGTGATGTCCTGGGCCACCACGATCAGCTCCTGCACGCCGCTGTCCGCCAGGGTGCGGGCCTCGTCCAGCAGGGACTCCATGCTCCGGCTGCGGAACCGGCCCCGGAGGGAGGGGATGACGCAGTAGGAGCAGCGGTTGTCGCAGCCCTCGGCGATCTTCAGATAGGCGGTGTAGGGCGGGGTGGCCAGCACCCGAACCCCGTCCTCGATGGTATGGTCGATGTCGCCGAAGAAGGTGGGCTGGTCGCCCTCCAGCACGGCCTGGATGGCGGGGACGATGTCGGTGTAGCTGCCGGTGCCCAGGATGCCGTCCACCTCGGGCAGCTCCTCCAGCATCTCGTCCCGGTAGCGTTGGGGCAGGCAGCCGGTGACCAGCAGCTTCTCGGTGGTGCCGTTGCCCTTCAGGGCGGCCAGCTCCAGAATATTGTCGATGGCCTCGCTCTTGGCCGAGTCGATGAACCCGCAGGTGTTGAGCACCACCACCGCGGCCTGGGCGGGGTCGGACACCAGCTCATAGCCCGCCTGCCGACACATGGCCATCATCTGCTCGGTGTTCACCAGGTTCTTCGCACAGCCCAGAGAGACGAACGCGATCTTCAAGGGACATGCCCTCCTTATCTCAGATTAGTCCTCCCACTCCGCGCCCCGGCGGCGCAGGGCGGCGGAGATGTCCTCCCAGCGGAACCCCCGGCGGGCCAGATAGTCGGAGGTTTTCTTCAGCACCTCGGGGGTGGGCTGCTGTCCGCTGAGCCGCGCGGCCACCAGCCGGTCCAGCGTCTCCGCCGGGTCCTCCAGCTGGGCCAGGGCGTCCTCCCAGTGCTCCCGGGGCACCCCCCGGCGGTACAGCTCGTCCCGGA
The DNA here is from genome assembly GCA_944386865.1 of uncultured Oscillospiraceae bacterium. Taxonomy (GTDB): domain Bacteria; phylum Bacillota; class Clostridia; order Oscillospirales; family Oscillospiraceae; genus CALXCT01. Next base: position 7,560 of record CALXCT010000049.1, read on the forward strand.
TCTTCTTCACCCCGAAGCCCTTAGCCTGGTAGTGACGGGCCACCGTGCGGGCGTACTCTCCGTCGTTGAGAAGGCCCAGCTCCTCCAGCCAGTCGGCGGCCTGCTCCGCCGCCTCGGCCGGCGCATCCCGCCGGGCCAGCCGGTCCTTCAGCTCCTTTTTGGACAGGGGCCGGGCGGCGGCCATGTTCAGCGCCCGCTCCCGCACCCGGCTCTCCCGGGCTGCGTCGGACAGGGCCTCCAGCGTCCCCTCGTCCAGTTCCATCCCGGTGTAGAGCGCGAAGTCCACCACCTCCCGCTCCCCCAGACGGAGGAGGGTGCCGTCCTCCAGATGGGCCAGCCACCGGCCCTGACGGCGGCGGCTGGGCTCCAGCTTACTGATCTTCAAAGTCTTCCGCCGACACATCCACCGCGCGGCCGGCAGCCTTGGCGGCGATCTGGGCCTGGCGGCTCATGAGCTTGTAGGAGTTGGCGCGGATCTCCGCCTCGATGCGGTCGGCCAGTTCGGGGTTCTCCTGGAGGTATTGCTTCACCGCGTCCCGGCCCTGTCCCAGGCGGGTCTCGCCCATGGAGAACCAGCTGCCCGACTTCTGGATGAGGTCCAGCTTTACCGCAAGATCCACCATCTCGCCCCACTTGGAGATGCCCTCGCCGTACATGATGTCGAACTCAGCCTCCCGGAAGGGGGGGGCGACCTTGTTCTTCACGATCTTCACCCGGGTGCGGTTGCCCACCACCTCGGTGCCGTTTTTCAGCGCCTCCACCCGGCGCACGTCCATGCGCACCGAGGAGTAGAACTTCAGTGCCCGGCCGCCGGTGGTCACCTCGGGGTTGCCGTACATCACGCCCACCTTTTCCCGCAGCTGGTTGATGAAGATGACGATGCAGTTGGTCTTGGCGATGGAGCCGGCCAGCTTGCGCAGGGCCTGGCTCATCAGCCGGGCCAGCAGGCCCACGTGGCTGTCGCCCATGTCGCCCTCGATCTCCGCCCGGGGGGTGAGGGCGGCCACCGAGTCCACCACCACTACGTCGATGGCGCCCGATCGCACCAGTGCCTCGCAGATCTCCAGGCCCTGCTCGCCGGTGTCCGGCTGGGAGATGAGCATGGAGTCGATATCCACCCCCAGGGCCCGGGCATAGCCGGGGTCCAGGGCGTGCTCCGCGTCGATGAAGGCCACCTCGCCGCCACGCTTCTGGGCCTCGGCCACGATGTGCAGGGCCAGGGTGGTCTTGCCCGAGGACTCGGGGCCGTAGATCTCAATGATGCGCCCCTTGGGCACGCCGCCGATGCCCAGGGCGATGTCCAGGGACAGGGAGCCGGTGGGGATGGCGTCCACCACGATGTCCAGGTTCTCTCCCAGCCGCATGATGGAGCCCTTGCCGTAGGTGCGCTCGATCTGGGCCATGGCGGTCTCCAGCGCCTTTTTCTTGTCGGCGGCGGGCGTGGCGCTCTCCACCGGTTTCTTCGCAGTTGCCATATTCATCGATCCTTTCTCCGCCGCCGGGACCTCCGGCGGCGCTGGGTATTGCGTTGTCATCCGGCGGCCGGGGCCGCCGGGGGAGGTCCTCAGCCTGATCCTACCGGACAGACTGTCCTATAAACAGGACGATTCACTCTCCTCCGGCACAGGGGGAGCATCCTGTCTCAAAGCGCGCCGGGACAGCGCGATGAGCGCGGCAGCGAAGGGGAGGGTGACCGCGATCACCGGCAGCGCCCGGGTGGACAGCCCGGTGAAGGACACGCCGCACCACACCGCGCCCAGGGCCAGGTACAAAAGGGCGCACAGCCGGTAGGGGCGGCGCAGGTGGGCCGGCCGCAGGCGGCGCATCAGGGGCGGATCGAGCCCCACCAGGGCAGAAAGCCCCGTCCAGGCCCACAGGATGCTCAGCAGCAGCATGGCGGAGTTGCGTGCGGGGAGGACGCCCTCCAGGATGCCGCCGCAGCACAGCAGCGCGAACAGGAGGTAGAACAGCCAGTAGAGAGCGGTCTCCCGCTTGATGAGATTGAGCATGGCAGGGGCCTTCCTTCCTTATCCTTCGATGCAGCCCTCCACCACGCGCCAGATGCCCTGGGTGTCGGGATAGGTGTTGATGTCGGTAAAGCCGTTTCGGGCCAGGATCTGCTCCACGTCGGGGGCCTGGCCGATGCCCACCTCAAAGAGGAGAGTGCCCCCCAGCCGCAGGGCGGACTTCCACTTCTCGGCGATGGAGCGGTAGAAGTCCAGCCCGTCGGACCCGCCGTCCAGCGCCAGATGGGGCTCGTAGTCCCGCACCGAGGGGTCCAGGGTCTCGATATCCGCCGTGGGGATATAGGGCGGGTTGCAGGCGATCACGTCGAAATCCCACAGGGCGGCGGGGGCGGCCTCACGGGCGTCCGCCCGGACGCAGGTCACCCGGGCGTTGAGCCCGTTGCGGCGGATGTTCTGGCGGCAGACGCGCAGGGCGTCCTCCGACCAGTCGGCCAGCACCACCCGGCAGCCGGGGGCGTTGGCCGCCGCCGCCAGGCCCACGCAGCCGCTGCCTGCGCACAGGTCCAGAAGCCGCGCGCCCTCTCCCGCCCGGGAGATCAGCTCGATGGCCCGCCCGGCCAGCACCTCGGTGTCTGACCGGGGGATGAGCACCTCCCGGGAGATGTCCAGGGGCAGCCCGTAGAACTCCCACTCACCGATGAGGTAGGCCACCGGCTCGCCCGCCAGCCGCCGCTGCACCAGCTCCTCCACCCGGGCCTCCTGGGGGGCGGTGACGTAGAGGTTCATGTCCCGGTAGAGCTGCTCCTTCGTCTTGTCCAGGGCGAAGCACACCAGCTCCCGTGCCTCCAGCTGGGCGGCCTCCACCCCCGCCGCCCGCAGGCGGTTGCGGGTATCCAGATATAAGTTGTTATAGGTCGTGGCCATGCCGTCACCTGCTTTTTCTCTCTTTAGTGAGCTGGACCGTCACCAGCGGTCCTCGCCCTCCACCTCCGGGAGGACGTGCTTGAGGGCGGTGATGCCCACCTCGATCATGGAGTCGTCCGGCTCGAAGGTGGTGAAGTTCTGCAGCCACAGGCCGGGGGCCACGAAGATGCGGGTGATGGGCCCGTCGTGCCGGCCCGCCCAGCGGTTGAACTCATAGCTGATGCCCACCACCAGGGGGAGCATCACCAGGTGGGCCAGAAAACGCAGCAGCGCGTTGTGCACCGGCCAGATGGAGAAGAACACGGTGGACACGAGGATGGAGACGAAGATCACCATGAACAGGAAGCTGGTGCCGCAGCGGGGGTGGTGCCGGGGCTGGACCCGGACGTTCTCCACCGTCAGCGGAAGGCCCGCCTCATAGCAGAAGATGGTCTTGTGTTCCGCCCCGTGGTACTCGAACACCCGGTGGATGTCCTTCATCCGGGAGCAGAGGGCCAGGTAGCCGATGAAGATGACGATCTTCAAAAGGCTCTCGGCCAGGTTGCGGGCCAGCATGGAGTCGGATACCAGGGTGACCGCGCTGCCCAGCAGGGTGGGCAGCAGGAAGAACAGAGCGATGGAAAAGGCAATGCCCAGCACGGCGGCCAGGACCACCGCGGCACGCATCAGCTTCTCCGTGCCCAGCTTTTCCTCCAGCCAGCGCTCGAACTTGGAGGGCTCCGCCTCCTCCCCCTCCTCGTCGGGGTAGAAGTCGGCGGAGAACATCAGGGCCTTCACGCCGTTGACCATGGCGTCCACGAAGTTGATCACGCCCCGGATCAGGGGCACGCCCAGGATGGGGTGCCGGTCCTTGACCAGCTTCAGCTCCTCCACCCGCTCCTCCAGCCCGCCGTCCTGACGGCGGACCACGATGGCCTGCTTCCGGGGCCCGCGCATCATGATCCCTTCGATCAGCGCCTGGCCGCCGCACATGGTCTTGAAGCCGGTGCGGGGGCACCGGCCGTTTTCGCAATTGGGCATAGGGGTTCTCCTTCTAACATGGTAGTGTAGCAGACAGTGGGACAAAAAGCAAGGACATTTTCGAACTTATGTTCGAATCGGCAGCCGGATGGTGACCAGGCAGCCGCCGCCGGGGGCGTTGCCGATGTCCAGAGTGCCCTCGTGGCGGGAGATGATCTCCTCGCACACGGCCAGGCCGATGCCCGAGCCGCGGGCCTTGGAGCTGCCCTTGTAGAACTTGCTCTTGATATAGGGGAGTTCCTCGGGGGGGATGCCGGGGCCATAGTCCCGGATGCGGATGACGGCGTAGTCCCCCTCCCGGCTGATGGAGGTGTCGATCTTCATGCCGGAGCCGCCGTGCTTGGCGGCGTTGTCCAGCAGGTTGCAGAACACCTGGCGCATCCGCTCCGGGTCGCCCGAAATGGGGGGGAACTCCTCCTCGCAGTCGGTATGGGTGAGAATGATGCCGTCCTTGCGGAAGAACTCCTTGTAGGTGTATACCGCGTCCTCCAGCTCGGCCTTGATGTCCATGGGCTCCACCGAGAGGGTGAACCGCCCGTCCTCGATACGGCTGAACTCCAGCAGCTCCTCCACCATGTTGGTCAGCCGCCGGGCCTCGGACATGATGATGTTCATGCCCTTTTTCACGTCCTCCGGGTTGGTCAGCTCGCCGCTGGCGATGGTCTCCGCCCAGCCGTTGATGGCGGTGAGGGGGGTGCGCAGCTCATGGGAGACGGAGGAGATGAACTCCGACTGCACCTTCTCCGACTGCTTGATCTTCAGGGACATATCGTTGATGCTGTCGGTGAGGTCGCCGATCTCATCGTCGTTGAGCTTGGGGATCTGGATGCCGTAGCTGCCCTCGGCAATACGGCGGGCTGCGTCGGTCAGCCGGGCCACCGGCTCCACGATGGAGCGCAGGAAGTAGTGGTTGGTCAGGTAGGTCAGGGCCAGCACCAGCAGGCCGATAAGGGTGGCCGCGCCGAACAGCACGGCGATCTGCCGGTCCACCAGGGACAGGGAGGTGACCAGCCGCACGATGCCCACCACCGAGCCGTTGTAGACCACCGGGGCGGAGGCGGCCATGATGCGCTCCCCCGTCTGGGGGTCACGGCCCGACCAGACATAGGGCCCCATGGTCTCCACCGCGATGGTGATATCCTCGGTGCCCGGACGGGTATAGGCCGTCAGTCCGTAGGAGGACAGGGTGACCTGTCCGCTGGGGGTGAGGAACTGCAGCTCCAGCACGTTCTGCTCGGAAAAAGAGTTTACATAATTCTGAGCCCACTGGTAGTACTCGTTCTGGGTGTAGTTGCGGAACAGGGAGGCGGCCTGGCTGGCCCGGGTGCTCAGGCCGTTGCCCATAGAGGTGTAGTAGTAGGCGGCGATGGCGACGCAGAAGGAGACCAGGGCCAGGATCACGATCAGCGCCAGGGCGGTCATGTTGTTGAACATCCAGCGCTGGCGGATGCTTTTGGGTCGGGAGATGAGTTTAAGGCGCATGGTCCTCCTCCTTTCTGTGTGTCATGGCCGGCCGGGGGGCTCAGTTCAGAAGCCCCACTTGTAGCCGTAACCCCAGACGGTGGTGATGTAGGCAGGGTTCGTCGGGTCGTCCGGCCCCGCAAAACAGGTTTTGCGGGGGCCCCAGATTATTCTGCTCGGGGCAAGTGGATTGCCCCTGTGCCAAGGTTTTCGCCCGGAGGCGAAAACGCTTGTACGGCGCCAGGCGCCGCCCCACGCTGCGGGGGCCCGTCGAGGACGACCGGGAATGGGCTCAGAAGCCCCACTTGTAGCCGTAACCCCAGACGGTGGTGATGTAGGCAGGGTTCGTCGGATCGTCCTCGATCTTGATGCGCAGGCGGCGGATGTTCACGTCCACGATCTTCAGCTCACCGAAGTACTCCTTGCCCCAGACAGTGTCCAGGATCTCCTCCCGGGAGAGGGCCTTGCCGGGGTTTTCCATGAACAGCTTCATGATGGAATACTCCACCTGGGTCAGCTTGATGCGCTGGCCACGCTTCTCAAAGGTGCGGTTGCGGGTGTTGAGCAGGAAGGGCTCCTGGCGGATCTCGCCGGAGTCCTCGGGGGCGTCGCCCCCCACCCGGCGGAACAGGGCGTCGATCCGGGCGGTGAGCTCGGCGGGGGAGAAGGGCTTGGTCATGTAGTCGTCCGCGCCGGTCATCAGGCCGGTGACCTTGTCCATCTCCTGGGTGCGGGCGGTGAGCATGATGATGCCGATCTTGTTGTCGGTGGCCCGGATACGGCGGCACACCTCGAACCCGTCGATGTCGGGCAGCATGATGTCCAGCAGCGCCACTTTGATGTCGCTGTTGCGCTTGAGCTGGGCCAGCGCCTCCTCGCCGGTGGAGGCCTCGATGGCCTCGTAGCCGGCGCGCTTGAGGTTGATGACCACGAAGCTGCGGATATTCTCCTCGTCCTCCAGGACCAGGACCTTTTTCATCTCGGTCACTCCTTTGCCGTGTGGATTACCATTCCGTGCGGATGAAGTTGAAGTTGGTCAGCAGCGAGCTCTGGTCCAGACCGCAGTTCCAGCCGGAGTAGAACTCGGCGGCGTAGATGGTGGAGGAGTCCTCCAGCAGGACGAACCGCTGCCCCTGGGTGGCCCGGACCTGACGGTTGGGGCCGGTGAGCATGTAGATGGTGAGAAACTGCACGGGCAGCTGGCTGCTGTCCCCGTTCCAGTGGTAGAAGGTCACCGCCCGTTCACCCAGGGTGATGTTGTCCGTGCGGGCGATGGACAGCTGACCCAGCCAGCTGTCGGGGATGATGAGGTACCAGCCGTCCCGCTCGTTGTGGTAGGTGGTGCATACCGCGTGGGCGGCGCCCGTCTCGTCGTACTGGTTCCAGCGGGTCAGCCAGTAGTTGTTGGTGGTGAGGTTGTCGTATTCAGGCAGGAAGCCCAGGGAGGGCAACTCCAGCACCGAGTCGCTGTTGATGTCGGTGCCGTAGACCTCCTTGGTGGTCAGCGTCTGGAGGCTGACCCCGGAGTCCTGGTCCAGGGTGATGTTGGTCAGGCCCTGCTCGCCCACCGTCAGGATATCGGTGACCAGATTGCCGCTGGACTGCTTGCTGGTGATGTAGAGGGCGGGGACCATGCCCTGCAGGTAGTTGTCATTCACCTGGCTGATGCTCACCACGTCCCAGGACAGGTTGGCCGAACTGTCCAGCAGCATGGAGTCCAGTTCGCCGCTGTAATTGTAGTAGTCCACGTGCCCGCTGCTGGTGCTGGCGTCCAGATGGAGCAGCAGCAGCTCCATATAGCCGTCCCGGTCCAGGTCCATCACCTGGCACTCCGTATAGCTGGTGATGAGCAGGGAGCGCACCGCGCCCGAGGAGATGGAGTAGGCGCCCAGCAGGTGGATGTCGTCGTTCATCTGCCACTGGACCACCAGTTCCTTGCCGGGGATGTCGTCCAGATTCTCATAGGAGATGGAGTTGACGGCGCTGCCGCCCCCCTCGATCACCGAGTAGACGGCGAAGTCCCCGTCCGGGGTCTGGCGGAAGATGTAGATCATCAGGGGATTCTCCGCCCCGGACACCCGGAAGAAGGCGGCGGCGGACTCCTGCACTCCGTCGTCGTCCAGATCCAGCAGCTGCACCGGCTGGATGTTCACCCCGGACAGGGGGGCGGCATACTCCACGGTGGTGGAGTAGGTGAGGCCCAGCTCCTGCTGGACCTGGGTGATGGCGTTCTGGAGCCGCTCGTAGTCACTGGGCGGCTTGGGCAGGGAGTACAGCTCCTCCGGGGAGCGCAGGGAGCAGCCCGAGAGCAGGAGCATCAAAAGCCCCAGGACCCCGGCCACCAGCAGGTGTCGTCTCACCATAGCAGCATCCCCTTTCCGTAAAATCTCTTAGATATATCATCATACCACAGTTTCGCCCGATTTGGTATGGTTATTTTCGGAGTTCAGACAAAAATCGGAGGGGAGGGGGACCGGGTCCCCTCTCCCCTCCGGAACGGATGCGCGCGGTCAGCTGCCCAGCTGGCGGGTGCGGCGGAAGGCGGCGCAAACCGCGTCCATCACCGCGCCCCGGGCGCCGTGGGATTCCAGAGCGTGGACCCCCGCGATGGTGCTGCCGCCGGGGCTGCACACCGCGTCCTTCAGAGCGGCGGGGTGGCTGCCGCTCTCCAGCACCAGGGCGGCCGCGCCCTCCAGGGTGCGGGCGGCATAGAGCACAGCCTTGTCCCGGGGCAGGCCGCACTCCACCCCGCCGTCGGCCAGGGCCTCAAGGAACTGGTAGACGAAGGCGGGGCCGCAGCCCGACAGGGCGGAGCCCGCGTCCATCAGGGACTCGGGCAGCTCGTCCAGCGTGCCGGCGTCGGCCAGCGCGGCGCACAGCTGCTCCAGCTCCTCCCGGGCGACCGGCTGGCTGTGGGTGTACAGGATCACCCCCCGGCCCACGGACACGGGGGTGTTGGGCATGATGCGGATGACGGGATAGTCCCCGCCCGCCATCCGGGCGACCTGCTCACAGGTCAGCCCGGCGGCCATGGACACCAGCACGAAGCGGTCGGTCCGCTTTTTCAGCACCGGTCCGATCTGCTCCAGCAAAGCGGCCATCATCTGTGGCTTGACGCCCAAAAAGAGGAACGTGCTGTTCTTGGCCACGGTGCGGTTGTCCACCGTGATGGCGCAGCCCAGCCGGCCCGCCAGGTCCTCCGCCTTGGCCGGGGTGCGGTTGGAGAGGATGACCTGTTCCGGCGCGATGCGGCGGCACACCGCGGTGGCCAGCGCGCCGCCCATGTTGCCCGTGCCGATGAACCCGAATTGATACTTTGCCATCTGTGTTCCTCCTCCCTGGCGGGGCCCGCGCCCCGCCGCGGTCTCCGGCTCAGCGGATCTGGCCGCTGCCCCGGATGACGTATTTGTAGCTGGTCAGCTCCTCCAGGCCCATGGGGCCCCGGGCGTGGAGCTTCTGGGTGGAGATGCCCATCTCGCAGCCCAGACCGAACTCCCCCCCGTCGGTGAAGCGGGTGGAGGCGTTCCAGTAGACCGCCGCCGAGTCCACCAGGGCGGCGAACTTCTCCGCCGCGGCCTCATTGCGGGTGACGATGCACTCGCTGTGTCCGGTGGAGTGGCGGGCGATGTGCTCGATGGCCTCGTCCACGCCGCCCACCACCCGCACGGCCAGGATGTAGTCCAGAAATTCGGTGTCGAAGTCCCGGGGGCCGGCCTGGGCGCCGTCGATGTACCGGGCGGCCTCCCCGTCCAGCCGCAGCTCCACCCGCTCCAGCCGCTGGCGCAGCAGGGGCAGGAAGGCGGGGGCGATGTCCCGGTGGACCAGGCAGACCTCGGCGGCGTTGCATACGCTGGGGCGGCTGGTCTTGGCATTGTCCACGATGGACAGGGCCATCTCCGGGTCGGCGTCCTTGTCCACGTAGATGTGGCAGATGCCGGTGCCTGTCTGGATGCAGGGGACGGTGGCGTTTTCCACGCAGGCGCGGATCAGGCCCGCGCCTCCCCGGGGGATCAGCAGGTCCACCAGGCCCACCGCCGTCATCAGCTCCGCCGCGGACTGGCGGCTGGTGTCCTGCACCAGGGAGATGAGCTCCGGGGGCAGCCCCTGGGTCCGCAGTCCGTCCCGCAGGGCCTCCACGATGGCGTTGGCCGAGCGGAAGGCCTCCTTGCCTCCCCGGAGCACGCAGGCGGAGCCCGCCTTCAGAGCCAGGGCGGCGGCGTCGGAGGTGACGTTGGGCCGGCTTTCGTAGATGATGGCGATGACCCCCATGGGGACGGACACCTTCCGGATCACCAGCCCGTTGGGCCGCTCCACGGTGGACAGCACCCGGCCCACCGGGTCGGGCAGGGCGGCCACCTGGCGCATCCCGTCGGCCATGGCGGCCACCCGCCCGGCGTCCAGGGCCAGCCGATCCAGCATCACCTGGGTGGTCCTGCCCCGGGCCTCGTCCATGTCCAGGGCGTTGGCGGCGAGGATGCCGCCGGTGTGGGCCAGCAGGGCGTCGGCCATGGCGTGCAGGGCCTGGTTTTTGACGGCGGTGGTGGCCCCGGCCAGGGCGGTGCGGGCCCGGCGGGCGTTTTGCAGCAGCTCCAGGGTGGTCATCCCTCCTGCCTCCTTCCCACGAACCGGGTGCCCACCGGGCGCCCGTCCAGAATGTCGTACAGCTGCGCCGGCTCGGCCCCGTTGGCGATGACCATGTCGCAGCCGGCCTCCATGCAGATGCGGGCGGCCTTGAGCTTGGTGGCCATGCCGCCGGTGGCGAGCTCCGAGCCCTTGCCGTCGGCCAGGGCCAGGATCTCGTCGGTCAGCTCCCGCACCTCGGGAATCAGCCGGGCAGCGGGGTCCTTGTGGGGGTCGGCGGTGTACAGGCCGTTGATGTCGGACAGCAGGACCAGCAGGTCGGCCTCCACCAGCCGGGCCACGATGGCGGAGAGGGTGTCGTTCTCCCCAATGGTGGTCACCACGCCGATCTCGTCGGTGGATACCGCGTCGTTCTCGTTGAGGATGGGCAGGGCGCCCAGCTCCAGCAGCCGGGCCAAGGTGTTGTGCACGTTGGTCCTGCGGTGGGGGTCGTTCACGTCCCCGGCGGAAAGCAGCACCTGGGCCACCACGTGGTGGTACTGGGAGAACAGGTTGTCGTAGACGTACATCAGCTCACACTGGCCCACCGCTGCGGCAGCCTGCTTGGTGGGCATGTCGCCGGGGCGGCGGCCCAGCCCCAGCTTGCCCACCCCCATGCCGATGGCGCCGGAGGACACCAGGACCAGCTCATGGCCCGCGTTTTTCAGATCGCTGAGCACCCGGCACAGCTGCTCAGTCTTTCGGATGTTCAGGTTGCCGGTGGGGTGGGTGAGGGTGGAGGTGCCCACCTTGATGACCACGCGCATGAAACCACTCCTTTGCTGGCCGGAGCTCCGGCCGGCGGCCGCACCGCGGCCGTTTTCGTTTCAGTTCTTCCCATTATAGCACAGCCCCCGGAGAAAAGCGAGAGCGATCGGCGGAAAATCCCGCCGGAATCCCCCCGCGACAGGCGGGTTTCCTCTTGCGCTGGAGGGGAAAAGCATTTATAATGTATGTGTATGTTGTCTGGGGGCCGGATAAGGCAAATCCGCGCGTCGGTTGCGAATCCCGGCTCATGGAGGTACAACTTATGGTAAAAGCGATCGTAGGCGCCAACTGGGGCGACGAGGGGAAGGGCAAGATCACCGACATGTTCGCCCAGCAGGCCGACGTGGTCATCCGTTATCAGGGCGGGGCCAATGCAGGTCACACCATCATCAACGACTTCGGCAAGTTCGCCCTGCACACCCTGCCCTCCGGCGTGTTTTATCCCCATGTGACCAACGTCATCGGCAATGGCGTGGCGCTGGATATCCGGAAGTTCCACGGGGAGCTGACCGAGCTGGTGGGGGCCGGAGTGCCCATACCCCACGTGCTGGTCTCCGAGCGGGCCCAGGTGATGATGCCCTACCACCCCCTGCTGGACACCTATGAGGAGGAGCGGCTGAGCGACAAGGCCTTCGGCTCCACCAAGTCGGGCATCGGCCCCTTCTACTCCGACAAGTACGCCAAGATCGGCTTCCAGGTGTGCGAGCTGTTCGACGACGGGCTGCTTCGCGAGCGGCTGGAGAAGGTCTGCACCCTGAAAAACGCCCTGATCGTCAATCTGTATCACAAGCCCGCCCTGGACCCCGATGCGCTTTTTGAGGAGATGGTGGCCCAGCGGGAACTGATCCGCCCCTACGTGGGGGACGCCATCACCTTCGTCCAGCAGGCACTGGAGCAGGGGAAGACCGTCCTGCTGGAGGGACAGCTGGGCACCATGAAGGACCCGGACTTCGGCATCTACCCCATGGTCACCTCGTCCCACACCGTGGCCGCCTTCGGCTGCATCGGGGCGGGGGTGCCCCCCACCGAGCTGAAGGAGATCATCGCCGTGACCAAGGCCTATTCCAGCGCCGTGGGCGGGGGCGAGTTCGTCAGTGAGCTGTTCGGGGACGAGGCGGAGGAGCTCCGCCGCCGCGGGGGCGACACCGGAGAGTACGGCGCCACCACCGGTCGGCCCCGCCGGGTGGGCTGGTTCGACGCGGTGGCCACCCGCTACGGCTGCCGGATGCAGGGCGCCACCGGCGTGGTGCTTACCTGCCTGGACGTGCTGGGCTATCTGGACGAGATCAAGGTGTGCACCGGCTATGAGATCGACGGGCAGGTCACCCGCGACTTCCCCGTCTCCTGCAAGCTGGGCCGGGCCAAGCCGGTCTACACCACCCTGCCCGGCTGGAAGTGCGACATCCGGGGCATCGTGGACCCGGATAAGATCCCCCAGCAGGCCAAGGACTATGTGGCCTTTATCGAGAAGGAGATCGGCGTGCCGGTGGTCATGTACTCCACCGGGCCCAAGCGCCACGAGATCATTCGCTGCAAGTGACCGTCGACGGCCGGATGCCCGCTGGGCGTCCGGCCTGTTGACTCTGGACCTGAAAGGAAAAAGGAGGACGACCTTGAAAAAACTGCACCGCTGCCTGGTGAGACTTTCCGCCGCCGTGCTGGCGCTGACTCTGGCGCTGGCCCTGCCGGCCGGCGCGCTGACGGCCCAGCAGGCCTATGAGCTGCTGGACTATTACTATGTGGACGAACTGCCTGCGGGGCTGGAGGAGCTGACCTCGGTGGAGGAGATGGTGGCCGCCCTGGGCGACCCCTATACCGTCTATCTGACGGCGGAGGAATATGAGAGCTTCGTGAGCAGCACCAGTGACAGCTCCCTGGTGGGGATCGGCGTGACCTGCCAGGTGACGGAGGAGGGGCTGCTCATCGCCTCGGTGCTGGACGGCTCTCCTGCCCTGGAGGCGGGGCTCGTGGCGGGGGACCTGATCGTGGGCGCGGACGGGCAGTCCCTGGCCGGGCTGGGCAACGGCGCGCTGCCCCTGGTCCAGGGGGAGGAGGGGACCCAGGTGACCCTCACCGTCCGCCGGGCGGACGGCACCCTGGCCCAGTTCACCGTCACCCGCCGGACGGTGGTCATCGCCCATACCACCACCGAGGTGCTGCCCAGCGGGCAGGGCTATATCGCCTGCGACACCTTCGGCGGCGAGACCGCCCAGCATTTTGAGGATGGGCTGGAGGCCTATGACGGCCAGGTGACCGGCTGGATCGTGGACCTGCGGAGCAACCCCGGCGGGACGGCGGAGGCGGCGGCCGCGTCGGCGGCCTATTTTACCGGGTCCGGGGTGCTGACCTATTTCCGGGACGGGGACGGCCGGTACAACTTCATCTACACCCCCTTTGGCTACACCGCCATGACGGACAGGCCGGTGCTGGTGCTCACCTCTCCCTACTCGGCCAGCGGGGCGGAGCTGTTTGCCGCCATCATCCGGGACGGGCAGGCGGGCACGGTGGTGGGACAGCGGACCTACGGCAAGGGCGTGGCCCAGCTGCTGTTCACCGGCGATCAGTTCCCCGACTTTTTCCAGGAGGGGGACGCGATGAAGATCACGGTCTACCGCTTTTTCTCCCCCAGCGGAGCCACCAATGACAAGATCGGCGTGATCCCCCACCTGCTGGTGAGCGATGAGACGGCGGCGGGCCTTGCCACCCTGCTCAGCGGCGCCGAGCCTGCCGACAGCGCGGGCTGGCTGGCACTGATCCTCTCGGGGGTCACTTGGTACATCGATCTGGAGCAGGCGCAGAGCGCGGGATACCGCGCCGCCTTCACCGAGCTGCTGGAGGCGGTGCCGCCTGCTGCGGTGCTGGAGAGAGGGCTGGGGGGCGGCAGCTGGATGCCGGTGAGCGCCGCCGATCTGGCGGCGCAGCTGGGGCTGGACTGGACGGGCCGGGGATTTTCCGACAGCGGGGAGAGCGAGTACGCCCAGGCCATCGACACTCTGGCCTGCTACCGCCTGCTGGCGGGGGACGGCACGGGCTGCTTCTACCCCCGCGAGACGCTGACCCGGGGGGAGCTGGCGTGCCTGCTGGCCAGTCTGCTCCGGCTGGCCCCCGGCGGCAGCGGGTATTTCTCCGACGTGGAGACGGGGGACTGGTACGCCGATGGAGTGAACGCGGTGTACGAGCAGGGCTTTATCGCCGGCGACGGGGACGGCACCTACCGCCCCGACGACCCGGTGACCCGGGAGGAGCTGATCTCCATCCTGGCCCAGGTGGGGATCTGGCTGGATATGGGGCTGTATAACAACGCCCAGGACCTGGAGGCCCAGGCCGGAGCGGAGCCGGAGGGCGTGTCCGGCTGGGCGTGGCCCTTCGTGTCCCTGATGGAACAGACAGGCCTGCTGTGGCAGCCCCTTTCCGAACTGGACCTCCAGGGCGGCGCCCTGCGGGAGGAGGCCGCCGCGCTGCTGTACGGCCTGCTCTGCTATGCCGGGGTGCTGGCCTGCTGACCGGGGCGCGTCCGGGACCGAGAAAAAAGAAGCGATGGAGCACATGCTCCATCGCTTCTTTTTTTGACTGATGCGTCTCCTCAGGCCCGGACCTGGGCGCGGCGCTTCTGCATATGGCGCACGATGCAGGACAGAGCGAAGTTGACGATAAAGTAGAGCAGCATGGCAAAGCCGAACAGCAGGAACACGTCCAGGGCGGTGATCTGGCGGCCCACCACGTTGTAGAAGATGCTCATCAGGTTCTTGGTGCGGAACAGCAGCTCGGCCACCGCCACCTGGGCCATGAAGGAGGTATCCTTCACCACGGTGATCACCTGGCTGAGCATGGTGGGCACGATGCGGCGGAAGCACTGGGGCAGGATGATATACCACAGGGTGCCCAGGAAGGTGAAGCCCTGGGAGTGGGCGGCCTCGAACTGGCCCTTGGGGATGGCGTTCAGGCCGCCCCGGACGATCTCGGCCATCATGGCGGAGGTGAACAGCACATAGGCCATGGTGCAGCGGGCCCAGTCGGTGGGCAGGGGGGCGGCGATGTAGCACACCATCACCCACAGCAGGTTGGGGGTGTTGCGGAACCACTCGATATAGATGCCGGCCAGCTTGCGGATGACGAAGGGGGCGTAGGAGCGCAGCAGGCCCAGGATGGTGCCCAGGATGATGGACAGCACGATGGCGATGGCGGCCACACGAAGGGTGATGGCGAAGCCGCGCAGCAGATAGGTGAGGATGGCGGGGGAGAACAGTTCGGTGAGATATGCGATCATGCCGCGCTCGCCTCCTTTGCGGTGTTCTGCACGTCGTGGCTCTTGAGCTTTTCCTCATACCGGCGCGCCCAGGTGGACAGGGGGAAGCACAGGCAGAAGTAGAGCACGCCGCAGACGATATAGGCCGGACCGTAGCTGGCGTTGCCGTTGGTGGCCCAGTTGTTGGCCACGTACATCAGGTCGCCTCCGGCGATCATGGCCAGCACGGAGGTGTTCTTGATGAGGTTGACGCACTGGTTGACCAGGGGGGGCAGGATGATCTTCACCGTCTGGGGCAGGATGATGAGGGCCATGGTCTGCAGATAGGTGAAGCCCTGGGACTGGGCGGCCTCAAACTGTCCCCTGGGGATGGAGCCGATGCCCGCCCGGACCACCTCGGAGATGTAGGCGCCGGTGTAGGCGCCCACGCACAGCACGCCGCAGGGCAGGGAGGGGATGTTGATGCCGGCGTAGGGCAGGGCGAAGTAGACGAAGAAGAGCTGGATCATCAGCGGGGTATTCTGAAAGAACTCCACGTACACCCGGGCCACCGCCCGGGGCAGCCGGTGGTGGGAGGTGGACATCAGGCCGAAAATCACGCCCAGGATCAGGGCCAGGATCAGGGCCAGCACCGCCGCCTCCAGGGTGGTGAGGAAGGCCTTGACCAGCAGGGGCCACTCGGTAAACAGGTTTTGCCAGCGCCAGGGGGTCAGTATCTGTTCGATCATGAAAAATCCTCCTTACAGGGGAGAGCAGACGCTCCGTCAAGAGCGCCCCGGCCCGGCGGCCA
>CALXCT010000050.1 GCA_944386865.1 uncultured Oscillospiraceae bacterium
CCCCAAGAACGCCAACAAGCCCGAGAACATCATCGAGAAGATGGTCATGGGCCGCATCGGCAAGTACTACGAGGAGAACTGCCTGCTGCAGCAGGCCTTCGTGAAGGAGAACAAGGTCTCCGTGGAGCAGCACATCGCCGCCGTGGCCAAGGAGCTGGGCGGCAAGATCACCGTCAAGGCCTTCACCCGCTTCGCCACCGGCGAGGGCATCGAAAAGGCCGAGGACGACTTCGCCGCCGAGGTCGCCTCCATGGTGAAGTGAGCCGGTCAGGCTGAGCAAAGAAAGCGCAGGGCCCGGGACGAACGTCCCGGGCCCTGCTTGTTGTTTTTGCGGAAAGAAGCCGGCACTCAGTCCTCCACCGTCAGATCGGTGTAGGGGACCTGGTTGATGAGCTTGGAGCGTCTGCCGATCACCGCGGCGCACTCGAACTTCTTGCTCCACTTCATCAGCTGAGGCTGGATGAGCTTGTCGGGCGCCAGTTCGTCGGCCTGGCGGACAGTGAACAGCTTCTGCACCAGCGACATGGTGGGGAAGGGCTCGTCCAGCTCCTGGCGGTACTGCAGCGTCCAGTCCATGCGCACCAGGGTAAAGAGGGTGTCCAGATCGGCTCCGGGCAGCCGCTCCAGCTGGGTGAGCAGGGAGAACAGCCGCAGCCCCGCGTCGCTGACCGTGTGGCCGGCGGCCGCGGTCCGGAAGACCTCCAGGGCGAGGGCGGGGGTGACAGGCTCCCCCTCGGGGAAGTCGGGCAGGAAGGCGGGGACGAAGGCCTGACGGTAGAGGATGCGGCGCAGCCGGGCGGGCCAGAAAGCGGCGGAGGCCTCCCGGGTGTTCAGGTCATAGCTGTGGCGCATGCAGGAGCCCCGCTTGGAGTAGGAGAGGACCTGCCCCTCGTCCACCGAAAAACGGAACTCCGCCCCGCAGTCGATGGCACGCATGCCGGACCAGGACAACGCCCCCTCCGGGGTGCGCTGGCCCACCACCAGATAGCCGGGGATGGCGGCCACGAACCGGCCGGGCAGCAGGATCAGGTCCAGCAGGCGGTGCTGGCGCAGGGACTGGAGCACCCGGGTGCGCCGGGCGGGGTCGACGATGGCCAGATAGGGGCCGTCGTCCCGCTGGAGGAAGAAGGCCACCTCGCCCGCGTCGGACACCGTCCAGTTGCAGGTGCCCAGATTCAGGGCCACCGGCTCCTGCCGGCCCTCCACCTCCACGTGGAGGGAGTCATAGAACTCCAGGAAGAACACGGTGCCGTCCGGCGTGACCACGCGGCGCTTGGGGGTGATGAGGCTCTGCAGCATAGAAAAGACTCTCCTTACGGCTCCCCGGGCGGGGAAGCAGACGTGATAGGCGGGCGGCGCGTCACGGGGACACGGGCAGCCACGCCTCGAAATAGCCGGTGATCTGGGATTTGCCCGGCGTGATGGCCAGGGGCCCGTCCTCGCAGGCGCTGATGAGCAGGTTGCCGTAGGCGTCGCCGCACAGGGACAGCCCCTGGCTGCGGAGGAAGTCCATGGCGTAGCCCAGGTAGCGGGGGGAGAAGGAACTGTCCGGGCTGGAGAAGACGGTGTAGACGCACTGCTGGGCGGGGATGCGGAGCACAGGCGCCTCGGCCCGGGCGCCCAGGATCTCCGCGTACTCCTCGGACAGGGAGAAGCCCCACTGGAAATTCTCCTCCGGCGTGGGCGACTCCAGCTCCGCCTGGGACACGATGAAGGAGCGCTTGGAGAAGGGGAGGTACTTCAGCCATTGGCGGGTGACCCGGCGCATGCTGGGGTCGGTGTTGAACTCCTGATTGCGGCGGTTGAGGTAGTAGATGCAGGCGGGCCGCCGGCTGAAGGAGCACTTGCCGAGATGCTCCGGGATGCGGGCGATGGCGGCGCGGTACTCCTGGCTGCGGCGCAGCAGGAGCTGGTTGTGGCGGATGGCCGCCTCCAGGTCCTTTTCGTTGCGGCCGAACCGGCGGGAGATCTCCTCGATGGAGCAGTTTCGCACCAGGTCGGAGGTCTCCTCGATGGAGAAGCCGAAGTTCTTGTAGAACAGGCAGTCAATGAGGAAATTGGTGTCTCTGGTCTCGTAATAGCGGTAGTCATTTTCCTTGTTTTTGACGGGATTGACCACGCCTTTTTTCTCGTAATAGCGCAGCAGGTCGGGAGAGATCCCGAGGATCTTCGCCACGTCGCCGATCTTGTACTTCATGCCGGCCCGCCCCCTTCGAGAATATAGTAAAAACATTATAGTACGAAACAGGGATGGTAGCAAGGGAAAGAAGGGAAAATGCTGAAACGAAAGGGTAATGGTCCCCTAAAATTTGAAAGCTATTACAAAAAAATTATAATAAAAATGAACTGTCGGCTTGACATTGGAACTGTTCCAAGGTTTAATATAAATGTCGCAAGAAGGTCTGGCAACAGACAAAAATAAAGGAGGAAACTATCATGGCATACATGCCGCTCAACAAGAATGAGCTCTACCTCGAGACCGAGAAGATGCCCAAGATCTGGGACCTGAGCCAGCCCTGGGGCTGGGACACCCCCCTGTGGCCCTTCCCCGGCGCCCGTTCTGACCTGAACTTCCCCCGCGGCCAGTATCTGGAGCGTTTCCATAAGCGTACCAATACTTACACCGGCACCCTGCATGCCGCCACCCACTGCGACGCCCCCAACCACACCCTGCACGAGGAAGAGGTTGACCGCGCCCGCTATGGCTACACCCTGGCTGAGCTGCCCCTGGAGCACTGCATCGGCTCCGGTGTCATCGTCGACCTGACCTGGATGTACGACGAGTTCGAGGAGGCCTTCAACAAGGCCGGCGGCGATCCCGCCAAGATGGGCGAGTGGGCCGAGGTTCCCGGCAAGAAGGGCGCCATCTGGCACATCATCACCCCCGAGGACGTGCAGAAGGCTCTGGACAAGGATGGCCTGGAGATCCGTCCCAACGACTGGGTCGTGCTGAACACCGGCTTCCATCGTTACTGGAGAATCAACAACGACAAGTACTTCAACTACTATCCCGGCAACGGCCCCGAGCTGGCCAAGTGGCTGATGCTGGACAAGAAGATCAAGGGCATCGCCGGCACCTACGGCGCCTCTGACTCCGTCGTGTGGCACTGCCCCGCCAAGGAGCAGATGCCCTGGCTGGCCACCAACTACAAGCTGGCCACCGGCCGCGACATCGACGTCGACTATCCCGACTACGAGCCCTGCCACCGTCTGTTCGGCCAGCACGGCGTGATCGCTGTCGAGAATGCCGGCGGTGACATCGATCAGGTCACCGGCAAGCGCATGACTATCGCTGCCTTCCCCTTCCGCTGCGAGGCTGCCGACGGCGGCATGGTCCGTCTGGTCGCCTGGGAAGAGGGCACCAAGTGGTAATTCAATAGCCTCTCAGGCTACGCCTTTTTGCCCCACGGTCCCCGTGGGGCAAAAAGCGCGAATGGAACAAAATCACGACAAGGAGAAACCGTCATGAAAACTCTTGCTGACATCAAGAAGATCGCCGTGCTGGGCGCCGGCACCATGGGCCCCGGTATCGCCCAGACCTACGCCATGGGCGGCTATGAGGTGACCATGTGGACCCGTTCCGAGAACACCCGGAACAAGGCCATCGCCTCCCTGAAGGCTCAGCTGCACACCTTCGCCGAGGAGGGCGAGATCAAGGCTGAGGACGTGGACGCCATCTTCAACCGCATCAGCTTCAAGCTGACCGTGGAGGAGGCCGTCGAGGGCGCCGACATGATCCAGGAGACCATCGTGGAGAACCGCGACGCCAAGGTTGCTTTGTACGAGCAGCTGGCCGCCTGCGTGGGCCCCGAGGTCATCATCGCCTCCAACACCTCCGCCATGAACATCTTTGAGGTGGTGCCCGAGAAGCTGCTGCCCCAGATGATCATCTGCCACTGGTATGCGCCTCCTCACGTCATTCCCCTGGTGGAGGTCGTGAAGA
>CALXCT010000051.1 GCA_944386865.1 uncultured Oscillospiraceae bacterium
TTGGCCCCCGCCCGGATGCCCAGCTCCCGGCCCTGGGGGTGGACGGTGCCCAGGGCGGTGGTGGCGGGGAGGAGCACCTTGGGCAGGGTGAGCCGGGTGAGGGCCAGCAGGATGAGGGTGTCCTCCAGCGTGCCCGGTCTCTCATGGGCAAAGGGGGTGTCCTTCTGGGGCAGGAAGGGTCCCAGTCCCACCATGTGGGGCTGAAAATCCTGCAAAAAGCAGAAGTCCTCCGCCAGGGTGTCCGCGCTCTGGCCCGGCGAGCCCACCATGAAGCCCGCCCCCACCTGGTAGCCGATCTCCTGCAGGGCCTGCAGGCAGTCCAGCCGGCGGCCCAGGGTCAGCTCCGGGGGATGGAGCCTGGCGTAGTGGACGGGGTCGGCGGTCTCGTGGCGCAGCAGGTACCGGTCGGCCCCCGCGTCGAACCACAGCTGGTAGACGCTCCGGTCAAACTCCCCCAGGGAGAGAGTGACGGCGCAGTCGGGGAAGCGGGCCTTGATGGCCGCCACCGTCTCCGCCACCCAGTCGGGGGCAAGGCCCGGGTCCTCGCCCCCCTGGAGCACGAAGGTGCGGAAGCCCCACCCGTAGCCCTTTTCACAGCAGCGCAGGATGCTCTCCCGGTCCAGCCGGTAACGGGACAGGGCGCGGTTGTCCCGGCGCAGGCCGCAGTACAGGCAGTTGTTCTTGCAGTAGCTGCTGCACTCGATCAGCCCCCGGACGAAGATCTCGTCCCCGTACCACCTCCGGCGCTCCCGCTGTGCCCGGGCGAACAGGTCCTCCCGGTCCAGGCTTCTGCACCGGGCGAGCAGCGCCCGCCACTGCTCCCGGCTCAGCCGCCGCTCCCGCTCCAGCAGGTCCAGCAGCCCGTCAGCCATTGGCCAGCTTGGCGTAGATCGCCTTGCAGGTCACCCCGGGCAGCATGCCCACCTTGCCCGACAGGGAACTGATGGCGTCCCCCGGCGCGTCCAGCACGATGGAGATGATGTTCACCCCCCGCTGGCGGTAGGGCACCCCCATCCGCCCGATGATATAGTCCTTGTAGTGGTGGAGCAGGGCGTTGAGCTCCTCCACCGAGCCCGGGTCCTCCACCACGATGCCCAGCAGGGCCACTCTCTGTTCTTCCATATCCGGTCCCTCCTTGTAAAAAATGACAAATGGGCGCACCCAGGTAGGGTGCGCCCATCGTGGTACCTTGTCTGCGCGACCCTTTCCCGTCAGGATTTGACCCCTTCCGCGTCAGTGTCATTTTTCCCATGATACCATGTTTTTCCGTGCTTGTAAAGCCCCCGCCGCGGTCACTGGGCCAGCTTGTCCAGCAGGGCGGCCAGCTCGTCCAGCTTCTCCTCCGCGTCCCCCCGCTCCACCGCCTGGCGCACGCAGCTGTCCATGTGGGCCCGTAGCACCAGGCGGTTGGCCTTGCCCAGCACCGAGCGGGCGGCCAGGATCTGGTTGGAGATGTCGATGCAGTAGCGGTCCTCCTCCACCATGGCCAGGATGCCGTCGATCTGCCCCCGGGCGGTCTTCAGCAGCCGGGACACCTGCTCCTTGTCCGCCTTCACCGGATCTCCACCACCTCGTAGCCCGCCTGGGTCACCGCGTCGGTGAGCACCTGGTCGTCCACCGGGGCGGACAGGGTCAGCGCGGCCGACTTGCCCTCCAGGCTCATCTCCACCGCCGCTACCCCGGGCACGGCGGACAGCGCCTTCTCCACCCGTCCGGTGCAGTGGGAGCACATCATACCCTCAATGATCATGGTCTTGTTCATCGCTTCATTTCCTCCTTGTTTTTTCTGTTCCTCCGGGAGCAGCTCCCGGGGCGTTTCCTCCTGTCCCGGCGCACCGGCCCTGGGACCGGGCTTGAACAGCCGCAGGCGCAGGGCGTTGGACACCACGCACACCGAGCTCAAGCTCATGGCGGCGGCGGCGAACATGGGGCTGAGCTGCCAGCCCAGCACCGGGTAGAACACCCCCGCCGCCAGGGGGATGCCGATGGCGTTGTAGAAAAACGCCCAGAACAGGTTCTCCCGGATGTTGCGCAGGGTGGCCCGGGACAGCTCCACCGCCGTGGCCACGTCGGCAAGGTCGCTGCGCATCAGCACGATGTCCGCCGACTCCATGGCCACGTCGGTGCCCGCCCCGATGGCCAGGCCCACGTCGGCCGCCGCCAGGGCGGGGGCGTCGTTGATGCCGTCCCCCACCATGGCCACCCGCCCGCCCTGGCGCTGCAAATCGGTGACCACCCGGGCCTTGTCCTGGGGCAGCACCTGGGCCACCACCCGGTCCACCCCCACCTCACGCCCCACCGCCCGGGCGGTGCGTTCATTGTCGCCGGTGAGCATGACCACCCGGATGCCCATGGCCTTCAGGGCGGCCACCGCCCCGGGGCTGGTGGGCTTGACCACGTCGGCGGCGGCGATCACGCCGATGAGCCGCCCGTCCTGGGCGAAGAACAGGGGGGTCTTGCCCTGTTCGGCCAGGGTCTCGGCGAGCATGCGGTCACTGCCCAGGGGCACGCCCCGCTCCTCCAACAGGGCGGCGCTGCCCCCCAGGAAGCGACCGCCCTGGATGGTCCCCTCGATCCCCCGGCCCGGGATGGCCCGGAAGCCCTCCACCGGGCACAGGGGGATGTTCCTGCCCTGCGCCTCGGCGGTGACCGCCGAGGCCAGAGGGTGCTCCGACAGGTGCTCCAGCGAGGCCGCCGCGCACAGCAGCTCCTCCGCTGTGGCGCTCCCCAGGGGATAGACGTCGGTCACCCGGGGCGCGCCCTGGGTGATGGTCCCCGTCTTGTCCAGCACCACCGTGTCCACGGCGTGCATGGTCTCCAGCGCCTGGGCGGACTTGATGAGGATGCCGTGCTCCGCCCCCTTGCCGGTGCCCGCCATGATGGCCACCGGCGTGGCCAGGCCCAGGGCGCAGGGGCAGGAGATCACCAGCACCGACACCCCCGCCGTCAATGCGAAGGAGAAGTCCGCCCCCGCCAGCAGCCACACCAGGAAGGTGACCGCCGCGATGGTCATCACCACCGGGACGAACACCCCCGCCACCTTGTCGGCCAGCTTGGCGATGGGCGCCTTGGACGCGGAGGCCTCCTCCACCAGGCGGATGATCTGGGCCAGAGTGGTGTCCTCCCCCACCCGGACGGCCCGGAAGGTGAGGGTGCCCGTGCGGTTGATGGTGGCCGCCGTCACCCGGTCCCCCGGGCCCTTCTCCACCGGGATGGACTCCCCGGTCACCGCCGACTCGTCCACCGCCGAGCCGCCCGCCGTCACCACCCCGTCCACCGGGATGGACTGGCCGGGCCGGACCAGCAGCACGTCGTCCGCCCGGATCTCCTCCACCGGCACCTCCGTCTCCGCTCCGTCCCGGAGGAGGGTGGCCGTCTTGGGCGCCAGGTCCATCAGCCGGGAGATGGCCTGGGACGTCTTGCCCCGGGAGCGGGCCTCCAGGAACTTGCCCAGGGTGATGAGGGTGAGGATCATGCCCGCCGACTCGAAGTAGAGCTCCATGCGGTACTCCTCCACCCGCGCCCAGTCGCCGTGGCCGGTGCCCCAGACCAGCTGGAACAGCACGAACAGCCCGTAGAGCATCGACGCGGAGGAGCCCACCGCGATCAGGGTGTCCATGTTGGGCGCACCGTGGACCAGGGCCCGGAAGCCCACCTTGTAGTACTTGTCGTTGAGGTAGACGATGGGCAGGGTGAGCAGCAGCTGGGCCAGGGCGAAGACCGCCGCGTTCTCCGCCCCGTGGAACACCGCCGGGACGGGCAGCCCCAGCATATGGCCCATGGATAGGTACATCAGGGGGATCAGAAAGCAGAACGAGCCGATCAGCCGCCGCTTCATCCCCCGCTGCTCCTCCGCCGCCGGGTCCCGGGGGGAGGCCGCTCGGGGTTTCTCTCCGGCCCGGACCTTGGGGGCCGCGCCGTAGCCCGCCCGCTCCACCGCCGAGACGATGCCCGCCTGGTCCAGCGCGCCCTCATCGTACTCCACCGTCATGGAGTTGGTCATCAGGCTGACCTCCGCCTTGTGCACCCCCTCCAGGGCGCACACCGCCTTCTCCACATGGGCCGAGCAGGCCGAGCAGGTCATGCCGGTGACGTCGAAGCGTTCCTGTTTCACGGGAGGTCCTCCTTTCCGGTCCGTCTCATTCCGGTCCGTTTAATTCCGGTCCGTAAATCTGCATACCCCACCCCCCTGGGGTGGGGTGTCTGAAGTATACTCCTTTCCGCGCCGGTTGTCAACCGCTAACTCCATAACGGCAGAAAAGCCCTCGCGGAGCGCTCCGCAAGGGCTTGTCTGGATCAGGTATGATGCTCGGCCGTATCGGCGGTGTCCCGGAACAGCAGGGAAATGCACCACACCGCCGCCAGGCCCACCAGCGTATAGACCACGCGGCTGATGACGCTGTCGGCGCCGCCGAACAGGAAGGCCACCAGGTCGAACCGGAACAGACCGATGCTGCCCCAGTTCAGCCCGCCGATGATGGCCAGGGCCAGGGCGATCTTGTCTACCAGCATAGGGTCGCTACCTCCTCACTTTTGGAATTCCTCAGGTAGTGTTGCCCATTTTCCGGCGTTTATACCGGGAGGCGGCGGGAGCGCGCCGTCCATACGGCGCGCTCCCGGACATTTTTTCCATTCGAACGGGACCCCACTCAGTCCCACACCGCGGTGGCGAAGTAGTCCTCCGGCGTCTCGGCTCTCCGGATCAGGCGGGTGGTCCCGTCCTCCTGGAGCAGCACCTCCGCCGAGCGCAGCCGGCCGTTATACTGGTAGCCCATGGCGTGGCCGTGGGCGCCGGTGTCGTGGATGACCAGCAGGTCGCCCATGTCGATTCGGGGCAGCATCCGGTCCACCGCGAACTTGTCGCAGTTTTCACACAGGGAGCCGGTGACGTCATACTTGTGGTCGCAGGGCCAGTCCTCCTTGCCCATCACGGTGATGTGGTGGTAGGCCCCGTAGATGGCGGGCCGCATCAGGTTGGCCGCGCAGGCATCCACCCCGATATACTCCTTGTGGGTGTGCTTTTCGTGGATGGCGGTGGTCACCAGGTGCCCGTAGGGGGCCAGCATGAACCGGCCCAACTCGGTGCACAGGGCCACGTCCCCCATCCCGGCGGGCACCAGGATCTCCTCATAGGCCCGGCGCACCCCCTCGCCGATGGCGAAGATGTCGTTTTCCGGCTGGTCGGGCTTGTAGGGCACCCCCACGCCGCCCGACAGGTTGATGAAGGTGATATGGGCCCCCGTCTCCTTCTTCAGCTCCACCGCCGTGCGGAACAGGATCCGGGCCAGGGCGGGATAGTACTCGTTGGACAGGGTGTTGGAGGCCAGGAAGGCGTGGATGCCGAACTGCTCCGCTCCCTCCTCCTTCAGACGGCGGAAGGCCTCGGTCATCTGGGGCCGGGTCAGGCCGTACTTGGCGTCCCCCGGGTTGTCCATCACCTGGAAGCCCTCCTTGCTCTCCCCCAGCTGGAACACTCCGCCGGGGTTGAAGCGGCAGGAGATCTTTTTGGGGATATGGCCGATGGTGGCCTTCAGGAAGTCGATGTGGGTGATGTCGTCCAAATTGATGATGGCCCCCATCCGGTCAGCCAGGGCGAACTCCTCCGCCGGGGTGTCGTTGGAGGAGAACATGACCTCCTCCCCCCGGAAGCCGCACCGGCCGCTCATCAGCAGCTCGCACAGGGAGGAGCAGTCCACCCCGCAGCCCTCCTCCCGGAGGATCTTCAAAATCTGGGGATTGGGGGTGGCCTTGACGGCGAAGTACTCCCGGAAGCCGGGGTTCCAGGCGAAGGCCTTGTACAGCCGCCGGGCGTTTTCACGGATGCCCTTCTCGTCGTACAGGTGGAACGGGGTGGGGTACTGCGCCGCGATGGGGCGCAGCTGCTCTAAGGTCACAAAGGGTCGTTTCATGGTCAGGCATCCTTTCTTCGCGGGATCAGAATACTGCTATTTTACCCATCCCGCCGGGGTAATGTCAATGGAGGGGATGGAAAAAGGAGGGCGGACCGGCCCGCCCGGCTTGGTCAGAACGATGAACCCCGCCCCCTTTCGGGGGCGGGGTCTCCGGGCGGAGCACCCGCGGATCAGTAGCGGCCGAAATCGCCCGAGCGGCCCTCGGTCACGTCGGCGCCGAACTCATAGTCCTTGCCGGGCAGCACGGCGTTGAGCACGATGCCCGCCAGCGCGGCGATGGCCAGGTTGGTCAGGGTCACATGGATCTCGCCGATGGTGAAGGTGACCCCCCCCGAGAAGCCCAGCCCGCCCACCAGGATGATGGCGGCGATGACGAGGAGGCGGGAGGTGGCGACGGCGA
>CALXCT010000052.1 GCA_944386865.1 uncultured Oscillospiraceae bacterium
CAACCAGAACATCACCCGGCAGGAGTTCTTCGTCATGCTGTGCAACATCCTGAAGGTGGACCCCGCCGCCTACGCCGGGGTGGAGCTGCCCTTCGCCGACGCGGACCAGATCCCCTCCTGGTCGGTCCACTACATCACGGCCCCCTACGCCCTGGGCTACATCGGCGGCTCCCTGGGCGGCGACGGGCTGCTCTACTCCAACTACGCCGCCAACATCACCCGGCAGGAGATCGCCGTGCTGCTGGGCCAGTTCCTCCCGGCCGTGGAGGGGCTGGAGCTGACCTTCACCGACACGGACCGCATCCCCGCCTGGGCCCTGCCCGGCATGACCACCGCCGTGGGCTACGGCCTGCTGGGCGGCTATCCCGACGGCACCATCCAGTCTGCCAACCCCGCCACCCGGGCTGAGGTGGCCGTCATCCTGTGCAACTTCCAGCCCCTGCTGGCCCAGGCCCAGGCGGGCACGCTGGTGCCGCCCTCCTTTGAGCCAGAGCCCGGGACAGAGGCTGAGCAGGGCGAAGACGCCCAGGCTGAGGCCGGGACCGGCAGCGCCGCCCCGGATCCGTCCGGCCAGGACGGCACCCAGAGCCAGCCGGACGGCGGCTCCGCCGCCTGACAGGGCGTGCAAAAACCCAGCCCGCCGGCTGACCTCTCCCCCCCCGGCAAGCAAAGGGCCCCGGAGCGCCAATGGCGCTCCGGGGCCCTGTTTTTATCTTGTCCTTTGTAACCGAGGCCCGCCGTTACCGGGCCTCGTCCCCGCCCATGAGCAGGTACATGACCGCCTTCTGGGCGTGCAGGCGGTTCTCCGCCTCCTCGAAGATCTCGTCGGCGTGGGCCTCGAAGACCTCGGCGGTGATCTCCTCCCCCCGGTGGGCGGGCAGGCAGTGCTGCACCATGCAGCCGGGGTGGGCCAGCGCCATCAGCGCGTCGTTCACCTGGTAGCCGGCGAAGGCGCGCTCCCGCTGGGCCTTCTCCTCCTCCTGGCCCATGGAGGCCCACACGTCGGTGATGATCACGTCGGCCCCCGCCGCGGCCTCGGCCGGGGTGCGCACCAGGGAGAAGCGGAAGGCGGGGTCGCTCTTGGCAAACTCCAGCACCTGGGGATCGGGGTCATACCCCTCCGGACAGGCCACCGACACCTCCATGCCGCACTTCAGACCGCCCACGATCAGCGAGTTGGCCATGTTGTTGCCGTCACCGATGAAGCACAGCTTCAGCCCCTCCAGCTTGGCCAGCCGCTCCCGGATGGTCATCAGGTCGGCCAGCACCTGGCAGGGGTGGCAGAAGTCGGTCAGGCCGTTGATGACCGGGATGTCGGCATACTTGGCCAGCTGCTCCACCTCCTCCTGGTCGAAGGTGCGGATCATGATGCCGTCGCAGTAGCGGGAGAGCACCCGGGCGGTGTCCTCCACCGGCTCGCCCCGGCCGATCTGGCTCTCCTTGCCGGACAGGAAGATGGCGTGGCCCCCCAGCTGGAACATCCCGGTCTCGAAGGAGACCCGGGTGCGGGTGGAATTCTTCTCAAAGATCATGGCCAGGGTCTTGCCCCGCAGGTAATCGTGGGGCAGGCCGTGCTTCTGGTTGTACTTCATCTGATCGGCCACATCCAGGATGTGGAGGATCTCCGCGCCGGACAGGTCCAGCAGCTTCAGCAGGTCTTTTTTCATAACTGTCTCTCCCTTTTCCGGCGCGTCAGCCCAGCGCCGCTTTCATGATGGACACGCCCTTGTCCATCTCCTCTTTGGTGATGACCAGCGGGGGCAGCAGCCGCAGCCCCGGTCCGGCGGTCAGGCACAGAAGCCCCGCCTCCACCAGCCGGGACGCCAGCTGGCTGTTGGTGCGCTCCCCCTTCACCTCCACGCCGATCATCAGCCCCATGCCCCGGGTGGCCCCCAGGCAGGGCAGCTCCAGACCTTCGATGGCGGCGCGCAGGTAGGCACCCTTCTCCTTCACCTGCTCCAGCAGTTCATCCGTCAGGATGTCCTGCACCGCCAGGGCGGCCGCGGCAGCCACCGGGTTGCCGCCGAAGGTGGTGGCGTGGGTGCCGGGGGTGAACACGTCCCGGCACTTTTCATTGGCCAGGATGCCGCTCATGGGCAGCCCGCCTGCGATCCCCTTGGCGAAGGAGACCACGTCGGGCTGGATGCCGTACTGCTGGAAGCAGAACAGGGAGCCGGTGCGGCCCACGCCGGTCTGCACCTCGTCGATGAGCAGCAGCCAGTCCCGCTGGCGGCACAGCTCGGCCACCTTGTGCACAAACTCCCGGTCCAGGGGCAGCACGCCCCCCTCCCCCTGGACCAGCTCCATCATCACGGCGCACACGTCGTGGCCCGCGACGGCCTCCAGGCTGTCCAGGTCGTTGGCGTCGGCGTAGCGGAAGCCCTCGGTGAAGGGGAAGAAGTAGTTGTGAAACACGTCCTGCCCGGTGGCGGCCAGGGTGGTGATGGTCCGGCCGTGGAAGGAGCGGTTCAGGGTCAGGATGGTGCCCCGGCCCTTGCCGTACTTGTCGAAGGAATACTTCCGGGCCAGCTTGATCATGCCCTCGTTGGCCTCGCCGCCGCCGTTGGCGAAGAAGGCGTTGGACATCCCGGAGCGCTCACACAGGCGCTGGGCCAGCCTGATATAGGGCTCGGAATAGTACAGGTTGGAGATGTGGCCCAGCTTGGCCGCCTGGGCCTGGATGGCCGCCTGCCAGGCCTCGTTTCCGTAGCCCACCGAGTTGACGCCGATGCCGCTGGCAAAGTCGATGTACTCCCTGCCCGCCACGTCCCAGAGGGTGGCCCCCTTGCCGTGGTCGATGGCCGCGGGGAAGCGCCCGTAGGTCTGCATCACATACTGTTTGTCCAGAGCCTGCAATTCTTCAAAGGTCATGCCGGTTCTCCTCTCTTGCGGAAATGTTTACTGGATGAGCATGGTGCCGATGCCCTCGTCGCTGAGCAGCTCGATGAGCAGCGAGTGGGGGATGCGGCCGTCCAGCATCACGGTGGAGCGCACGCCGGAGCGCACCGCCTCCTCCGCGCAGTCCAGCTTGGGGATCATGCCCCCGGAGATGATGCCGTCCTTGATCAGGCCGGGGATCTGGGACATATGCACCTGGTGGATGAGGGTGCTCTCGTCCTTGGGGTCCCTCAGCAGGCCCCGCACATCGGTGAGCAGCACCAGCTTCTCCGCCTTCAGGGCCACCGCCAGCTTGGCGGCGGCGGTGTCGGCGTTGATGTTGTAGGAGGTCTCCGCGTCCTCCCCTTGGGCCACGGTGGACACCACGGGGATATAGCCGTTCTCCAGCGCGTCCACCACGGGGCTCGGGTCCACCGTGGTGATCTCGCCCACCAGGCCGTACTTCTCGTCCAGCCGCCGGGCGCGGAGCATCCCCCCGTCCAGGCCGCACAGGCCCAGAGCCCGGCCGCCGGTGCGGTTCAGGGTGGCCACCAGGTCCTTGTTCACCCGGCCGCACAGCACCTGCTGCACGATCTCCATGGTCTCCTCGTCGGTGTAGCGCAGGCCGTCCACAAAGGCGGACTGCTTGCCGATCTTCTTCAGCATGGCGTTGATCTCGGGGCCGCCCCCGTGGACCACCACCACCCGGATGCCCACCAGGTGGAGCAGCACGATGTCGCTGATCACCGCGTGGCGCAGCTGCTCGGACACCATGGCGTTGCCGCCGTATTTCACCACGATGGTCTTGCCGTTGTACTTCTGGATATAGGGCAGCGCCTCGGCCAGCACTTTGGCCCGCTGCTGGACATGGTCGGACATGGTCGTTTTCCTCTCTCCTGTCGGATTGTTGGCTCAGGTACGGTAGTCCCCGTTGATCTTCACATAGTCGTAGGTCAGGTCGCAGCCCCAGCAGGTGGCCTGCTCGCCGCCTTCGTTCAGGTTGACGTCGATGGTCACCTCGTCCTGGCTGAGCACCTGCTTGGCCTTCTCCTCGTCGAAGTTCAGGCCGTCACCCTGGCGGCAGACCTCCACCTCGCCGGCGGCGGAGGCGAACTTGATGTCCACATACTCCGGGCGGAAGGGGGCCTTGGAGTAGCCCATGGCGCACAGCACCCGGCCCCAGTTGGCGTCGGTGCCGAACATGGCCGCCTTCACCAGGGAGGAGCCCACCACCGCCTTGGCAAGCCGCTCGGCGCTCTCCTCGCTGCGGGCGTGGTGGACGGTGCAGGTGATCAGCCGGCTGGCCCCCTCGCCGTCGGCGGCGATCTTCCGGGCCAGGGTGCGGCACACCTGCTCCAGCGCCTCATAGAAGGCGTGGTAGTTCTCATCCTTCCACTCGATGAGCGGGTTGCCCGCCAGACCGTTGGCCAGCACCACGCACATGTCGTTGGTGGAGGTGTCCCCGTCCACCGTGACCCGGTTGAAGGTCCGGCCCACGATCTGGCGCAGGGCGTCCTCCAGCATCTCCTGGCTGATGTCGCAGTCGGTGGTGATGAAGGCCAGCATGGTGCCCATGTTGGGGTGGATCATGCCGGAACCCTTGGCGATGGCGCCGATGGTCACCGTCTTGCCGCCCAGCTCCAGCTCCACCGCCGCAGTCTTGGGCACGGTGTCGGTGGTCATGATGGCCCGCTCGGCCTGCTCCGACCCGTTCTCCGACAGGGCGGCCGCCAGGCCGGGCACCCCGGACTGGATGGCCTGGATGTTGATGGTCTGGCCGATCACGCCGGTGGAGGCCACCACGAAGTCCTCCGCCTTCAGGCCGGTGGCCTGGGCGGCGAACTGGCACATGGCCTTGGCGTTCTCATGGCTCAGGGGGCAGCAGGCGTTGGCGTTGCCGCTGTTGGCGATGATGCCCCGGCACACCCCGTCCTCCAGGTGCTCCATGGTCACATACAGGGGGGCCGCCTTCACCCGGTTCAGGGTATAGGTGGCGGCGGCCACGCACTCCCGCTCGGACAGGATCATGGCCAGGTCGTTCTTCTCCGGGCTGCTGCCCGCCTTCACGCCGCAATGCACGCCCGCGGCCTTGAAGCCCTTGGCGGCGCACACGCCGCCCGTTGTCTCTTTCCACATGAATGGTCACCCATTTCCTTAGATTTGATCGTCCTGGAAGGCGGTCACAGGTCCAGGCCCCTGGTCTCCTCAAAGCCCAGCATCAGGTTCATGTTCTGCACCGCCGCGCCGCTGGCGCCCTTGCCCAGGTTGTCGAACAGGGCGGTGACGGTGAACTGCTCGTCGTTGCCCGCCACCAGCAGAGCCAGGCTGTCCCGGCCCGCCATGGCGGCGCCGTAGAATTTGGAGGAGGCGGCGGTGCCCCCCTCCGGGTCCGTGGGGTCCCCCGCCGCGTAGACCACGCGCCTTCCGTTGTACGTGCCGTAGTGGTCGGCCAGCACCTGCCACACCTGGTGCAGGGTGGACACGCCGGTCAGCTGACTTATGTGCAGGGGCACGGTGGTGGCCATGCCCTTGTAGTAGTCGTCCACGATGGGGCTGAACACCGGGGGATGGGCCAGACCGCAGATCTTCTGCATCTCGGGCAGATGCTTATGGCCCTGGGTCACGCCGTAGATCCCCGGGGAGCACAGCAGCTCTCCCTTTTCCGGCCCCTCGTACTGGGCGATCATCTTCTAGCCGCCCCCGGAATACCCCGTGAGGGAGAAGCAGGTCAGCGCCGCCTCCGGCGAGAGCACCCCCGCCTTCACCAGGGGGTAGACGATGCTGATGAAGCCGGTGGCGTGGCAGCCGGGATTGGCCACCCGGCGGGAGCGGATGATGTTGTCCCGGTGGGTCTGGGACAGCTCGGGAAAGCCGTAGTCCCACCCCTGGGCCGTGCGGTGGGCGGTGGAGGCGTCGATGATGCGGGTGTTGGGATTGTCCACCAGCTCCACCGCCTCCCGGGCGGCGGCGTCGGGCAGGCAGAGGAACACGATGTCCGCCGCGTTCATCCGGGCCCGGCGCTCCTCCACGTCCCGGTGCTTCTCCGGGTCGATGAGCAGCAGCTCGATGTCGTCCCGGCGGCCCAGCCGCTGGTAGATCTGAAGGCCGGTGGTGCCGTCCTTCCCGTCGATGTAGACGATGGGCCTGCTCACTGCTCGCCCTTCCGCGCCGCGATGAACGCCTCGATGTCCCCGATCTGGCGGGACACGCTCTCGGCGGACGGGCCGCCGTACACCTTTCTCTCGTTGACGCAGGCGGACAGCTGCAGCGCGTCGTACACGTCGCTGTCGAACAGGTCGGAAATGGCCCGGTAGTCCCGCAGGGTCAGGGTGTCCAGGGTGTCCCCGTTCTTGATGCACATATTCACCAGCCGGCCCACGATCATATAGGCCTCCCGGAAGGGCATCCCCTTCTTCACCAGATAGTCGGCGCAGTCGGTGGCGTTGATGAAGCCGCCCGCCGCAGCCTTCTGCATATTCTTGCCCTTCACCGTCAGGGTGTCCACCATGGCGGCAAAGACGGGCACGCACAGCTCCACCGTGTCGATGGCGTCGAAGATGGCCTCCTTGTCCTCCTGCATATCCTTGTTGTAGGCCAGGGGCAGGGACTTCATCACGGTCAGCAGGGTGACCAGCGAGCCGTACACTCGCCCGGTCTTGCCCCGGACCAGCTCGGCCACGTCGGGGTTCTTCTTCTGGGGCATGATGGACGAGCCGGTGGAGTAGGCGTCGTCCAGCTCCACGAACTTGAACTCCCAGGAGCACCAGAGGATGA
>CALXCT010000053.1 GCA_944386865.1 uncultured Oscillospiraceae bacterium
AGACCTTCCCCATCTGGAACCTGCCCCTGAAGCACCCGGTGAACCTGGCCTATGAGGCGGCCACCGCCGACCTCAACGACGTGAACATGATCGACCCCTTCCACCTGGAGGCCTACGGGGTGACCACGGTGAACTACAACCGGGACGTGGAGATCTTCCCGGTGCTGTCCGCCATGTTCGAGAAGATCGCGGGCAGCAGCCCCTACAAGTCCCCCACCGACATGGGGGTGAACATGGCGGGCAACTGCATCGTGGACGACGGGGTGTGCCAGGAGGCCGCCCGGCAGGAGATCATCCGCCGGTACTACACCGCCCTGTGCGACCGCCGCAGGGGCCTGGGGGAGGAGAGCATCGTCTTCAAGCTGGAGCTGCTCATGAAGCAGGCCAACGCTGCCCCGGAGCAGCGCCCCGTCATCGCCGCCGCCAACCGGGTGGCCGAGGAGACGGGCAACCCCGCCGCCGCCATCCAGCTGCCCGACGGGCGGCTGGTCACCGGCAAGACCACCGACCTGCTGGGCGCCGCCTCCACCGCCATCATCAACGCCCTGAAGGAGCTGGCCGGCATCGACCATGGCTACCACCTCATCTCCCCCGAGGCCATTGCCCCCATCCAGCGGGTGAAGGTGACCCACCTGGGCTCCTCCAACCCCTGCCTGCACAGCGACGAGACCCTCATCGCCCTGGCCATCAGCGCCTCCTCCGATCCCGTCACCGCCCGGGCCCTGGACCAGCTGGCCGCCCTGCGGGGCTGCGAGGCCCACTCCTCGGTGATGCTCTCCCAGGTGGACGCGGGCATCTACAAAAAGCTGGGGCTCAACCTCACCTGTGAGCCCCAGAGCCAGACCAACAAGCTCTACTACAAATAAAAAACACAGCGTCCCGCGCTCCCTGGGGAGCGCGGGACGCTGTTTCTTCCAAGACGCGAACTCAGCGGGCGGGCCTGCCGTCCCGGCTGACCAGCAGGTACAAAAGGGCGAAGGCCACCGTCAGCCCGGCCACCGCCAGATACATCCCCCGGTAGCCCACGGCAGGGATCAGGAAGCCCAGCAGGAAGGGCCCCACCCCGGCCCCCAGGTCGATGCAGATGTAGAAGGTGGAGTTGACGTAGCTGATGCGCTCCGCCGGCGCCTTCTTCACCGCCATGGCCAGGCCGCAGGACTGCACCACCCCGATGCCGAAGCCCAGCAGAGGGGCGGACAGCAGCAGGGGGACGGCGTGTTCCGCCCGGCTGAGGATCACCATGCCCGCGAAGAAGGCCAGGAAGGCGGGCAGCATGACGAAGTGCGCCCCCTTCCGGTCGAACAGCGGCCCGGTGATGGGCCGGGTGATGAGGATGGCGGCCGAGTACACCAGGAAGAAGAAGGTGGCCGGCCCCTCCAGCCCCAGCTGGGTGCTGTACGGGGTGAGGAAGGAGATCAGGCTGGAGTAGCAGAAGTACATCCCGGCGCACACCAGACAGATGGGCAGGGCCCGCACCTCCAGGATGCCCCGCAGCCCCTTCTCCCGGGTGCTCTCCCGCCGGGCGGCGGCCAGGGCCTCCCGGTCGGCCCGGGGCAGGCGCAGCTGGAAGGAGCCCACGAAGCACACCACCGCCGTGATCACGCAGGTGAGAAAGATGTAAAAATAGCCGCCGTTGTGCACCAGGAACATCCCCAGGAAGGGGCCCACCGCCGCACCCAGGGTGATGCTGAGCATGAAGTAGCCGATGCCCTCCCCGTGGCGCTCCCGGGGCACCAGGCCGGTGACGATGGTGCTGATGGCGGTGGAGGCCAGGCCGTAGGACAGGCCGTGGACCAGGCGGATGAGGAACAGGATGTAGATGCCGGAGGCCAGGAAATAGGCCGCCGAGGCGGCCACCTCCAGCAAAATACCCACCGCCAGCAGGTTCCACTTGCCCATCTTCTCCATCAGCTGGGCGGCAAAGAACCGGGCCAGCAGGGCCCCCAGCACGAACATGCTGGCCGACAGGCCCGCGCTGCTGCTGGAGACCTGGAAGCGGCTGGCGGAAAAGTCCGCCATGACCACCATGAGCAGATAATAGTTGAGCAGGAGCAGGAAGTTGATCAGCGTGCCCACAAAAAAATGCGGCGTCCACAGCTTCGGCTGTTCCATAAACGCATCCCCTCCCTCCTTTGATATCCCCCATTATAGCACCCCCGTCCCCCGGACGCAATCGCCCGACTCTACGGTGCGTTGGTTGCTTTTTTCCCGGGGTTGGGGTATCCTGTACCCCAGGGAGGGGATCGGATGGATCATGATAAGACCGGCGCGCTCATCGCCGCGCGGCGCCGGGGGCTGGGCCTGACCCAGCGGCAGCTGGCGGAACGGCTGGCGGTGTCCGACCGGACCGTCTCAAAATGGGAGCGGGGGCTGGGGGCGCCCGACGTGTCCCTGCTGCCCCGCCTGGCCCGGGAGCTGGGTGTGAGCATCGAGGCCCTGCTGGCCGGTGAGCCGGAGGAGCAAAGCCCCGTGGGAGGATCTATGAAACAGTGCCGTTATTACGTCTGCCCCGTCTGCGGCGGGCTGACGGTGAGCACGTCGGACGCCGCCGTCTCCTGCTGCGGCGGGCCGCTGGAGGCCCTGACGCCCCAAAAGGCTCCGCCCGGGCAGCGGCTCCGGGCGGAGCCGGTGGAGGACGAGTGGTTCCTCACCAGCGACCACCCCATGACCAAGGAGCACCACATCGCCCTGGTGGCCTTCGCCTCCGGGGACCGACTGGAGCTGGTGCGCCAGTGGCCGGAGTGGGACCTGCAGCTGCGCCTGCCCCGCCGGGGCCACGGCATGCTGCTGTGGTACTGCACCCGGCACGGGCTGTTCTGGCAGCCCCTGTGACAAAGGCAGGCTGTCCGCCATGCGGACAGCCTGCCTCTCATTTTGTCTCGGTATCCCTCTGTCAGCGGGAGCCGTCCCGCCGCTTCAGCGGGGTCTTGTTCCCCTTTTCGTCCACCAGCCAGGTGTTGTCCAGCTGGCCGGTGAGGCTGGCCTTGACGCTCTCGATATACTCCCGGCGCAGGCTGTCCCGCTCGCTCACTTCCTCCTCGGTCAGCGCCTGGCCGCTCCTGGCCTTCCGGGCCAGCTCGTTGATCCGGTCGATCTTGCTCCGCTCCATCTCCGTCACTCCGTTTCCCGTTCAAAGATCAGGTCGATCTCGTCGATCTGGCCGCTGGCCCGCTGCAGGGTGGGCAGGTAGCCCACATAGCGCCAGCCATCCTGGGCCTTCTGCCGGATGACCTCCCGGTGGCCCGAGGTGCCGATCCCGAACCCGCCGAACAGGCTGTACCCCGTCCCGTACTCCGTCTTCCACGTCACGAACTCATATTCCTTCATCCCGGCGTCCTCCCATCACACATACCGCTCCAGCACCAGCATGATCCGGCCCTTTCTGGACTGGCCCAGCACCTCTTTCACCACGCACTTGCCAAGGCCCCGGCAGGTGATCACGTCCCCCTGGGCCACCGTGCGGTCGCTTTTGGTGCACTCCCGGTGGTTCACCGCCACCCGGCCCGCGCCGATCAGCTCCGCCGCCCGGGTCCGGGAGGTGGAAAAGCCGCAGGCGGCCACCGCGTCCAGACGCAGGGCGGCCACCGTGTCCCGGATGGTCTTCACCTCGGGGGGCGTCACCTCCAGGGCGGACAGGGGGATCTCCTCCGGCCGGAGCCGGTACCGGCCCGCCCCCTCCCACTGGCTGAGCAGGATGGGCACGGTCTCCCGCAGCACCAGCACCTGGCAGCGGTCGGGGTGGATCAGGATGTCCCCCAGCTTCTCCCGGGTCAGCCCCAGTCCCATCAGGCCCCCCAGGATGTCCCGGTGGCCCAGCTGGACGTCCCGGGGGAACCGGGCCTCCACCGCCGCCACCGGCCCCTCCGGGTCGGCCAGGAAGTCCTCCTCCTCCTGCCAGTCGGGCAGGAAGGCGCACAGCTGCCGCTCCGCCCCCGGATACCCGCCGAACAGCAGGTGCCGGCAGGGCCCCGCCGCGTTCAGCAGGGCGGTCACCGACGCCTGCTCCTCCGGGGAGAGGAAGGCCGTCCAGGCCGGGACGGACCGGTCCCGGGCCAGGGACAGCTTGTCCAGCACCCTGGCCAGCAGGGTGCGCTCCTCCCCGCTCCGGGCGCAGCGATCCAGCAGCTCCGTCTTGGTCAAGCCCCATCCGCTCCTCTCTCCGCCGCCCCTCGGGCGGCTCAGTGCCCCTTATTATAGCCGGTTTCCCCTTCCTTTTCAACCATATCCCCCTTCTGCACAAAACAAATAGAATCCATTCTTGTTTTTTGTCCATCTATGTCTCAACGCACCCTTGTCTTTCCCCGGGCGGATGCGTATAATGGAGACTGTCGGCCTCGGGACGCTCCTGGGGCCCGGCGTGAGAGAAAGAGAGGGATCGGCTGACATGCTGACTGATTTTCTGGTGGTGGCCGGGCAGGTCATCACCCTGTTCCTGCTGATGGGGGCGGGCTTTGCCATCACCAAGCTGGGCAAGCTGTCCGCCCACACCAGCTCCCAGATGTCCTTCCTGCTGCTGTATGTGGTGTCCCCCTGCCTGGTGGTCGAGTCCATGCAGGTCACCCTGGACCACGCGCTGCTGGTCAACCTGGGCATGGCGGCCCTGGCCTTCGCCCTGACCTACGCCATCTTCATCCCCATGTCCATGCCCCTGTTCCCCAGCCGGGACGCGGACACCCGGCCGGTGCTGAAATTCGGCCTGATCTTCGCCAACACGGGCTTTATGGGCTTCCCGCTGGTGGAGGCGGTGGTGGGACCCGAGGCGCTGATCTACGCCGCCGCCTCCACCGTCATCTTCACCATCATCCAGTGGAGCTACGGTGTGGTGCTCATGGGCGGGAAAGCCAATCCCAAAAGCATGCTGCTCAACCCGGGCACCATCTCCACCGTGATCGGCCTGACCCTGCTGTTCACCGGCCTTCGCCCCCCCGCGCCGGTGAATTCCGCCATCTCCTTTCTGGCGGACATGAACACCCCCCTGGCCATGGTGGTCATCGGCAGCCAGATGGCCCGGGCCAACATCCGGGACACCTTCCGCCACTACCGCCTGTTCGAGGCCTCCTTCGTGCGGCTGATCGCCATGCCCGCCGTCATCGCCCTGGTGCTGCTCCCCCTGCATCTCGATCCGCTGCTCTACAGCGCGGCGGTGGTGCTGGCCGCCGCCCCCGCCGCCGGCGTCACCAGTATCTTCGCCGACCAGTTCGGCCGCAACACCGCCGCCGCAGCCCAACTGGTCACCCTGTCCACCCTGCTGTCGGTGATCACCCTGCCCGCCTTTGCCGTGGTGGCCCGGGTGCTGGCCGGCTGACCCCCGCGTTCTGCACAGGCCAAGGGGCCCGGAAGCTCTCGCTTCCGGGCCCCTTTTCTCATGAGAAATCTATGGGAACGGCTCCCCTGGAACGGTCAATAGCCGAAGGGCCAGCCGTAGTAGCCGTTGTTCTGCTGCTGGGAGGACTGGGGCTGGGCCTGCTGGCTGTCGTCCTCCTGGGGCGCAGTGCCCAGGGTGACGGTCAGCTCCAGCGTCTCGCCGTCCCGGTAGACGGTCAAGGTCACCGTGTCGCCCGGCTGATGCTGGTTCTTCAGACTGGTCAGCTCCTCCTGGCTCTCCACCGTCTCGCCGTTCAGGGCGGTGATCACGTCGCCCACCTGCACGCCGGCCTTCTCGGCCGCGCCGCCCTCGTCCACCGAGGCCACATAGGCGCCCGCCGGGATGCCGTACTGCTGCACCTCGCCGGTCACGGTGCGCACCCCCACGCCCAGATAGGGCTTGACGATCTCGCCCGTCTCGATCAGCTGGGTGATGAGGTTCTTCACCTGGTTGATGGGGATGGCAAAACCGATGTTGTCGATGGAAGCCTCGGAGGAGGAGCTGCTGGAGTACTTGGCGTTGGTGATGCCGATCACCTCGCCGTACTGGTTGAACAGCGGCCCGCCGGAGTTGCCCGAGTTGATGGCGCAGTCGGTCTGCAGCAGGTTCATCACCACGCCCGAGCTGAGGGTGACCGAGCGGTCCAGGGCGCTGATGGTGCCGGTGGTCTGGGAGAAGGTCAGCTCGCCCAAGGGGTTGCCGATGGCCACCACCGTCTCGCCCACCAGCAGGGAGTCAGAGTCGCCCAGCACCACGGGGGTCAGGCCGGAGGCGTCGATCTTCAGCACCGCCAGGTCGTGGTTCTCGTCAAAGCCCACCACCTTGGCGTCGTAGGTGGTGCCGTCGTACATGGCCACCGTGATGGAGCTGGCGCCGTTGATGTTGATGACGTGGTAGTTGGTGACGATATAGCCGTCCTGGGAGATGATGAAGCCGGACCCGGCGGCGGCGCTGGAGGTGGTCATCCCCCACCAGTTGGTGGTCACCGCGTCCACCGTGATGCCCACGGTGGAGTTGACGTTGGCGGCATAGATCTCCGCCGGGGTCATGGGGTCCGCGCTGGGAACGTTGGCCGTGTTCACCACCGACAGCGGGGTGTCCGCCTCATAGATGGTGGTGCCCTGCCGTCCGTCGGCCAGGCCGGCATACAGCGCCGCGCCGCCCACGCCGGCGCCGCCCCCCACCAGGGCGCACACCAGCACCAGGGCCACCGCCTTGGCCGCGCCGCGGCCGCGCTTCTTTCCGCCGCTCTTGCCCTGGACGGGGCCCGCATCCTCCACCCGGAAGCTCTCCGGCTCCACGGCGGGCCCGCGGCTGTGCTCGTCCGGATTATGATAAGAATGAACTTCGTTCTCGTTGAAATATTCACTCATGGTCGTTTCCTCCTTCTGGTCCTCTCTTGCTGAGGTTACATACAGCATACGCCCCACTTGTGTCCAATTCATGAAGAAAAAACACACTTTTTTTGAATTTCGTGGGACGAAATTTTGAACAGGGGTCAGGGCCGGCGGCGCAGGATGGCGGCAGTGTCCGCCGCGGCCAGGCGCAGGTCCTCCAGCCAGCCGTCGAAGAAGCCCGCCCGGCCGATGCCCAGCACCACCAGGCACAGGATGGGGCCCAGGATCATCC
Organism: uncultured Oscillospiraceae bacterium; assembly: GCA_944386865.1. Taxonomy (GTDB): domain Bacteria; phylum Bacillota; class Clostridia; order Oscillospirales; family Oscillospiraceae; genus CALXCT01. Next base: position 6,995 of record CALXCT010000053.1, read on the forward strand.
CGGCCACCCCCGCCAGGCGCATACCCACATAGATGCTCATCAGGGACAAAATGGGGGACAGCCCCGTCTGGGCCCCCACGAACTTGGGCTCTCCCACCCGGCGGAACAGGCAGATCACGCCCCAGATGGCCATCAGGGTCACCGCCTGCCGGTACTCCCCGGTGAGCAGCGCCACCACCGCCCAGGGGACCATCACGGTGCCCGCGCCGATGATGGGGATGAAATCCATCACGGCCAGTAGCAGGGCGATGAGCAGGGCGTAGTTCTGGCGCATCATCAGAAAGCCGATGAGCAGGATGAAGAACACCCCCACCGACAGGAAGAACTCCGCCCGGAGATAGCCGCCGAAGGCGCCGGAGACGATCTCCCGCAGGCTGAGCATCCGCTCCCGGGCCCGGCCGCCGAACAGGCGGGACACCTGGTAGCGGAGGGTGGGGTAGTCCGCGGTGAGGAAGTAGGCGGCCATCAAAAAGACGATCAGTCCCACCAGGAAGGCGGGCACCCGCACCGCCAGGGCGCCGGCGCCGCCGGCCACCCCGGCCAGCACCTCGGGGATCACCGCCTCCAGCCACCCGTTCACCCGGGGCATCAGCTGGTCCGCCCAGTCCCAGACGGGGGCGGGCAGCGCATCCAGGAAGGGGCGCAGGCTGTCCAGCACCCGCTCTCCCGCGCTCTCCAGCTCCAGCCTGATCTGCTGCCAGTTGTTGGCCAGGGACAGGGTCTCCCCCGCCACCGCGTAGACAAAATAGGCCAGTGCGCCCCCCGCCAGGCAAAACAGCAGGGCCACCAGCAAAAACGCGGCCGGGCGACGGGACAGGCCGGTCTTCTGATGTACCGTCCGCACCACCGGGTTGAGCATCCAGGCCACCGCCAGGGCCAGTACAAAGGGCATGAACAGAGACAGCAGGGGCGGCAGCAGGAATATAGCCGCCAGCAGGGCCGCCAGGGCCAGCACCAGCCGGATGCCCAGCCTCAGCCACAGTCTTCCCCTTTGGCTCCAGGTCAATTCCGCCCTGTCCAAAACATCCACCTCTTTCACCCGCCCGCGGCGCGTCCCGCCGCCGGACGGGCAGTCTTTGGAGACCATCATACCATAGTTTCAGAGGAAAAGATGCATGATTTTGTAAATTTGGCGCCCTCGCTGCCTCTGCTGCCGGCCAGCGCAACTTTCCCTTGACCGCCGGGAAAAAATTGAGTAAAATAAGATGTTCCGCGCGGGCAGCCCCCGCGCGGGCCATCCGCCCCGATAGCTCAGCAGGATAGAGCGTCCGCCTCCTAAGCGGAAGGCCGTTGGTTCGAATCCAATTCGGGGTGCCACGTGGCCGCAAAGGAAACTTTGCGGCCACGTCTTTTTGTGTCCCTGGTCAGCTCCGCCCGGTTTTGTCATGTTACAAAGGAAGGACACGGCTGATGCCGTGTCCTTCCCGCACTTTCAGTAGAGAGTTCCGCCCCGGGTCAGTACAGCCCGGCCAGCAGCCGCGCGCAGCGCTCGATACCCAGCACGCCGCTGTCCATCGAAATGTGATAGTTGTCCGCGCGGCCCCACTTCATATCCGTGTAAAAGCGGTGGTAGGCCGCCCTCCGCTTATCCTTCTCCCGGAGCCGCTGCTCCGGCGTCTGCTCCCGCTGGCCGTATACCTTCACGATCCGCTCCGCGCGGAAGGCCGGGCTGGCGTGGATGAAGGCGGTCAGGCAGTCCGCCTTGTCCCGCAGGATGTAGTCCGCACAGCGGCCCACGATGACGCACGGCCCCTGTTCGGCCAGCTCCAGGATCACTCTGCGCTGGGCTTCCCACAGCTGGTCCTCATTGGTGGGGCCAAAGGCGCGGGAGGAGAGGGCGGAGGCCAAAAAGCCCGGCGCGTCCTCCTCCGTATTCCGGACATAATCCGCGGCAAAGCCGCTCTCCCGGGCGATGCGGCCAATGAGTTCCCTGTCGTAGCAGGGCAGTCCCAGCTGGCGGGCGGCCAGCTTCCCCACGGTGCGTCCCCCGCTCCCAAACTCCCGGCTGATGGTGGTGATCCGATGGCTCATTGCAGCTGCCTCCTCTCTTTTAATTGGCCGTAGGTGCGCCGCAGCAGAAACACGGCGGCGAGAAATGTCAGAAGATCGGACACAGGCATGGAGATCAGCACTCCGTCCAGCCCGAAGAACACGGGCAGCAGCAGGGCAAAGCCCACGCCGAACAGCACCTCCCGGGCCATGGACAGCAGCGTGGACTCCGCCGCCCGGCCCATGGCCTGCAGGAAAATGAAGCATGCCTTGTTGACACAGGCCAGAACGGTCATGCACAGATAGACCCGGAAGGCCCGCACTGCGAACTGGGTGTAATAGACGCTCTCGTTGGCCGCGCCGAAAATAGCGATCAGCTGCCGAGGGAAGAACTCCGCCAGCACGAAGCCCACCGCGCCCACCGCAGCCTCGGCCAGCAGAAGCCGGTCCAGCAGCGCCCTGACCCGGTCCCGCCGCTCTGCCCCCATATTGAAGCCCACGATGGGGATGCAGCCGGCGGCCATGCCCACCACCACCGAGATGATGATCTGAAAGAACTTCATCACGATGCCCACCACCGCCATGGGGATCTGGGCATACTCCGGCTGGCCGAAGACCGCGTCGGCGGCTCCGTAGCGCCGGAGCATATTATTGATGGCTGCCATTGCGGCCACCAGGGAGATCTGGGACAGAAAGCTGGTCAGTCCCAGCAGCAGCGTCCGTGCGCACACGCCCCGGAACAGCCGGAAGTCCGCCCGGTCCGGCCGGACCTGCCTCATGTGCAGCAGATACCAGACGGCAAGTCCCGCGGTGATGACCTGGCCGATCACCGTGGCCACCGCCGCCCCCATCATCCCCCAGCGGAGGCCAAAGATAAAGACGGGGTCAAGGACGATGTTGGCCGCCGCGCCCGCCAGGGTGGAGGCCATGGCGAACCGGGGTGCGCCGTCCGCACGGATCACCGGGTTCATCGTCTGGCCAAACACGTAGAAGGGGATGCCCAGGGTGATGTAAAAGAAGTACTCCCTGGCACAGGCAAAGGTCTGTTCGTTCACCGTGCCGCCGAACATGGCGATGATCTGCGTCTGAAAGGCCAGGTACACCGCTGTCAGGGTCAGCCCCGCCGCCGCGCTCATCACCACCGCGTTCCCCACGCTGCGTCTGGCCGCCGGCCGCTCTCCCTTGCCCAGGCTGATGCTCACAAAGGCGCAGCAGCCGTCCCCCACCATCACGGCGGCGGCCAGCGCCACCACAGTCAGGGGGAACACCACTGTGTTGGCCGCGTTGCCGTAAGAACCGAGATAGCTGGCGTTGGCGATAAAGATCTGGTCCACGATGTTGTAAAGCGCGCCCACCAGCAGCGAGATGATGCAGGGCACGGCGTAGCGGCGCATCAGCGTCCCCACCCGCTCCGTGCCCAGAAATTGATTGCCCTGTTCCATGTTTCTCTCCTCCCGGCAAAAAAAGAACGCGCAGCTTCAGCGCAACCGGAATTACGCCTGAGAGCTACACGTTGTTCCTTTATTATACCCGGAAGGCCCGCGGGCCGCAAAAGGCATTTTCCACAAAGTTGCGCCGGCCGTTTTTGGGCAGGCCGCGCAGGCAGAACGAAAAAAGCCCCGAGGCTCATAGCCTCAGGGCTTTCGATCTGGTGGACGCTAACGGACTTGAACCGCTGACCCCCTGCACGTCAAGCAGGTGCTCTAGCCAGCTGAGCTAAGCGTCCAAACAGCATCATTTATTATACTGATCCTCCCGCTCTTTGTCAACACTTTTTTCCTCTTTCCATGGATTTTTCCCCCGGGTTCTGCTATACTGGGGAAAAACGGAACGACGGAGGGATCTCCATGCTGTTTGAACGCTTTCCCCTGAACACCATCCACCCTGACCTGGCGGACAGCCCCGCCGTGCTCACCGCCTACGCCCGGGAGGAGGTGGGCAGCGTGGCCGACGACGGCGGCCGGTGGGCCGTGCTCATCCTGCCCGGCGGCGGCTACGGCGTGGTGGCCCCCGCCGAGGGGGAGCCGGTGGCCCTGGCCTTCCTGGCCGCCGGGATGCAGGCCTTCGCGCTGGAGTACAGCGTGGCCCCCGCCCGCTGGCCCCAGGCCTTCCTGGAGGCCGCCGCCTCCCTGGCCTTTCTGCGCAAAAACGCCGCCCGCTACGGGGTGGACCCCCACCGCATCGCCGTGTGCGGCTTCTCCGCCGGGGGACACCTGGCCGGCTGCCTGTGCAACCTGTGGAGCGACCCCCTCATCCAGCAGCGGCTGGGCCTGGCCCCCACCGACGTGCGGCCCGACGCCGGAGTGCTGTGCTACCCGGTGATCTCCGCCGCCCTGTCCGCCCAGGGCTCCACCTGCCCCAGCCTGCTGGGAGAGGACTGGCGGGCCAGCGGCCATGTGGAGCTGTCCCTGGAGACCAGCGTGTCCGCCGTCAATCCCCCCGCCTTCCTGTGGTGCACCTGGGAGGACGGCTCGGTGCCCATGGAGAACACCCTGGCCTACGCCCACGCCCTGCGCCGGGAGGGGGTCCCCTTCGACCTGCACGTGTTCCAGCACGGCCCCCACGCCATGGGGCTGGCCACCCCCGACTGCGCCCGGGACCAGGAGCACCACAACGCCCGGGCCGCCGGCTGGCACCCCCTGTGCGTCAGCTGGCTGCGGGCCCTGGAGCCTGAGCTGCCCCGGTGAGCCGGACGTCAAAGGGACCCCGCCGCGCGTGCGCGGCGGGGTCCCTGTTCTTTTTGTGCCCCGCGGTCAGGCGTTGACCTTGGTGAAGTTCTTAGCCACGGCCAGGAAGGCCACGGTGAGCACGATGCCCACGGGCAGCATGATCACGCCGGGCAGGCCCATCAGGGTCAGCAGGCCGGCCAGGATGTAGCACACGAAGGAGATGGCGGCCACCGAGATGGCGTAGGGCAGCTGGGTGGACACGTGGTTGACGTGGTCGCACTGGGCGCCGGCGGAGGCCATGATGGTGGTGTCCGAGATGGGAGAGCAGTGATCGCCGCACACCGCGCCCGCCATGCAGGCGGAGATGCAGATGATGCTCAGCGGGTTGTCGGCGGGGAACACGCCCTGGGTGATGGGGATGAGGATGCCGAAGGTGCCCCAGGAGGTGCCGGTGGCGAAGGCCAGCAGGCAGCCGATGAGGAACACGATGGCGGGCAGGAAGATCTGGAAGGCGCCGGCGGAGTTCTTCACCACGGCCTCCACATACTCTCCGGCGCCCAGGGAGTCGGTCATGGCCTTCAGGGACCAGGCGAAGGTCAGGATCAGGATGGCGGGCACCATGGCCTTGAAGCCCTCGGGCAGGCAGCCCATCATCTCACGGAAGGACATGGCCCGGCGGCACAGGTAGAAAATCAGGGTGAACACCAGGCCGATCACGGAACCCAGCAGCAGGCCCACGGAGGCGTCGGAGTTGGAGAAGGCGTCCACGAAGTTGGCGCCGGAGAAGAAACCGCCGGAGTAGATCATGCCGATCACGCAGGAGATGATGAGCACCACGATGGGCAGCACCAGGTCGATCACCCGGCCCTTCCCCTCGGGCACGTCGTCGGTCACGCCGGCGTAGGGGTTGGCGCCGGAGAACAGGTCGCCGGTCAGCTCGGCGTTCTTCTCATACTTGGCCATGGGGCCGTACTCCACCTTTATCAGCACCATGGCGATCATCATGGTGATGGTGAACAGGGCGTAGAAGTTATAGGGGATGGCGCGGATGAACAGGTTCAGGCCCTGGCCGTCCTCGGCGAAGCCGGCCACGGCGGCGGCCCAGGAGCTGATGGGGGCGATGATGCACACCGGGGCGGCGGTGGCGTCGATGAGGTAGGCCAGCTTGGCCCGGGAGACGCGGTGCTTGTCGGTGACGGGGCGCATCACGGAGCCCACGGTCAGGCAGTTGAAGTAGTCGTCGATGAAAATCAGCACGCCCAGCAGCACGGTGGCCAGCTGCGCGCCGGCGCGGCTCTTGATGTGGGTCTGGGCCCAGCGGCCGAAGGCGGCGGAGCCGCCCGCCTTGTTCATCAGACACACCATGGCGCCCAGGATCACCAGGAAGATCAGGATGCCCACGTTGTAGCTGTCGGACAGGACGGAGACGATGCCGTCCTCGAAGATGTGGAGCATGGTGCCCTCGAAGGCGGCGCCCACTCCGGCGCTGCCGGGCACGGCGAACAGGATGCCGCCCACCAGGATGCCGATGAACAGGGAGGAGTAGACCTCCTTGGTGATCAGCGCCAGGGCGATGGCGATGACGGGCGGCAGAAGCGCCCAGATGGTTGCGTACATGGTTGATGTTCCTCCTTTTTTCTTTCTGCTCTCACGAAACACAGGCGAGCGTCCCGGGCAAGCAAAAAGCCCACGGGCGCTCCTGACAGAGTACCCATGGGCCGGCAAGCGGCGGTTTGTCCTTCTGACGGATGATAGCGCTCCACAGGTCGTGACAGTCCGGGAGATGTTCTCTCACGGCCCAGGATGGGCACGCCAGGCAGCGCGCCGCTCCTTCGGCGGAGCCCCCTTTCCCCCCGGACGGCTGCCTGTCCATATCCGGGCTTACTGATGGTCTCCGCGCCTCTATCAATAACGGCATGGTATCACCGCCGCTCCCGTTTGTCAAGTTTTGACGGAAAAAACGGCAAAACATCAAAAAGGAACGGGCCCCGCCACGGGTTTTTGTCACTCGTGTCGGGGCCCGGGACCGTTCACTTGTCCTGTTCCTTCTCCAGCTTCTCGGTCAGCACCGCGATGGCGTAATCCAGCGCGGGGATGGACTTGGCCGTGCAGTAGCTTTTCATGTTCTGCAGCTCCCGGATGGCCTCCTGTGCGGTCATGTGACACCTCTCCTTTCCCTTTGGAAGTTCCTGTCTTGAGTATACCACAGCCCGCCGCCCGGCGGCAAGAGCTTTTCACGCTTCCCCGGAGACCAGCAAGCCCTGGAGATACTGCCGGACCAGGTCCAGGGCGGTGCTGGCCGCCGAGGTGCGGATGCGCCCCCTGGTGCCGCTGAGGTATCTCTCCCTCACCAGCGTCCCCTCCGGGGCCGCCAGGGCCACGTACACCAGCCCCACCGGGTTGCCCCGGTCGTCCGGGCCGGGTCCGGCCACCCCGGTGGTGGACACCGCCAGATCGCTGCCCGTCAGCGCCCGGACTCCCTCGGCCATGGCCTTGGCCACCGGGGCGGACACCGCGCCGTGCTCCTCCAGCAGCGCCGCGGGCACCCCCAGCGCCGCCCGCTTCACCTCGTCGGTGTAGGACACCACGCCCCCCCGGAACACCCGGGATGCCCCGGGCAGGTCAGTCATCCGCTTGGCCGTCAGCCCGCCGGTGCAGGACTCGGCGCAGCTCAGGGTCAGCCCCTTCTCCTCCAGCAGGGACTGCACCACCTCCTCCAGCGAGCCCACATCCACCCCGTAGACCATCGCCCCGAACTCGGAGCGCAGCCCGGCCTCCACCGGGTCCAGCAGGGCGGCAGCCTGCTCCGGCGTGTCCGCCTTGGCGGTGATGCGCAGCTCCACCTCCCCCTCCTTGGCGTAGGGGGCCAGGGTGGGATTGGTCATGGCGTTCATCCGCTCCCGCAGCCGGGACTCCACCATGGACTCGCCGGTGCCGAAGATCCGCAGGCTCCGGGAGAGGATGACCCCCTCGCTCAGCCCCTTCAGATAGGGCACCGCCCGCTCCCGGAACATGGGCAGACACTCGCTGGGCGGGCCGGGGAGCATGACCACGCGCACCCCCTCCGCCTCGAAGGCGCAGCCGGGGGCGGTTCCCCAGTCGTTCTCGAAGATCACACAGCCCTCGGGCAGATACGCCTGCTGGCGGTTGTTCTCGGTGAGGGTGCGCCTCATGCGCAGGAAATAGTCCTCGATGCGCGCCATGCTCCGCGGATCGAACACCAGCTTCTTGCCGAAGCACCGGGCCAGAGTCTGCTTGGTCAGGTCGTCGCAGGTGGGGCCCAGCCCGCCGGTGGTGATGATGATGTCCGCCCGGCCCTTGGCGGTGTTCACCGCCTGCTCCAGCCGGCCGGGGTTGTCCCCCACCACGGTGTGGTAGTACACGTTGATCCCCAGGGCGGACAGCTCCCGGGAGATCATCTGGGCGTCGCTGTTGACGATGGAGCCCAGCAGCAGCTCGGTGCCCACCGAGAGGATCTCAGCGGTATGTGCCAAGGAAAAGACCTCCTTTGATCAGATGAAACGCGCTCCGGCCGTCCGGCCTCACCAGGTGACCTGGACCCGCTCGATGCCGGCCACCGCCTGGTCCACCATGGCCTGGATGTCCAGGGCGGCCTCGGCGGCCTCCACCTCGCCGGGCAGGGGGCGCAGCCGGGGGTGGCGGGGGGTGAAGACGGTGCAGCAGTCCTCATAGGGCAGGATGGAGGTCTCGAAGGTGCCGATCCTCCGGGCGATGGTGATGATCTCCTCCTTGTCCAGCCCGATGCAGGGGCGCAGCACGGGCAGGCTGGTCACCCCGCCGGTGACCGTCATGGCCTCCATGGTCTGGCTGGCCACCTGGCCCAGACACTCGCCGGTGACCAGGGCCTTGGCCCCGGTGCGCAGAGCCACCGCCTGGGCGATGCGCATCATGAACCGGCGCATGATGACGGTGAACAGCTCCTCGGGGCAGGAGCGGCGCAGCTGCTCCTGGATGGCGGTGAAGGGGACCACATGGACGGTGAGCCGTCCGCACCAGGGGGTGAGCAGCCGGGCCAGCTCGATGACCTTGTCCTTGGCCTCGGGGGAGGTGTAGGGGTAGGAGAAGAAGTGGACCATCTCCAGGGCCACCCCCCGCTTGGCGATCATCCAGCTGGCCACCGGGGAGTCGATCCCCCCCGACAGCAGGGACACCGCCCGGCCGTTGATGCCCACCGGCAGCCCGCCCGCCCCCGGCTCGGGGTCGGCGTGGACATAGGCGGCGAAGTCCCGGACCTCCAGGTAGACGGTCAGCTCCGGGTGGTGCATGTCCGCCTTCAGGTGGGGGAAGGCCTCGTGCAGTTCGCCGCCCACGTACTGGCTGAGCTGGATGGAGGTCATGGGGAAGCTCTTGTCCGCACGCTTGGACTCCACCTTGAAGCTCCTGGCCGCCAGCAGCCGCTCGCCCAGGTAGGTCTTGGCGGTCTCCAGCATGGCGTCCTTGTCCTTCTCGCAGGCCCGGGCCAGGGACACCCCCACCACGCCGAACACCTGCTTCACCGCCGCCAGGGCAGCCTCCATGTCGCAGCTGTCGTCCTTGGGCTCCACATAGGTGGTGGACTGGCGGGTGTAGATGCGGAACTGGCCGCAGCGGTGCAGCCGCCGGGCCAGATTGGCCTGGAGCTTGTCCTCGAAGCTGCGGCGGTTGAGCCCCTTGAGCACCATCTCCCCCAGCTTGAGCAGGATCATCTCGTTCATCGTATCGTCCTCCGGCATGTTCTGTCTGTTCCGGCCCCGCTGTCCGGTCCCGGCGCGGAGCCCTTGCGTAATTACATAGTATAGCAAAGCCAGCGCGTGACCGCAAGTGCCCAGCCGGTCCACCTTTCGGGAAGATTTTCTGCAATATCCTGCCCGGAAGGCCATTTTTTGCCCATTGCGCCCCGGATTCTCTCTTGCACTCCGCAGACCGTTGTGCTAAAATATATCATAGCGGTTCGGGGGACAGGCCCCCAGATAATGATGAAAGGATGTTTTTATCATGAGCTACAAAGTCACAAGAGCAAACGAGGCTGTCAAGTACGAGGCTCCCGGTCATTTCGATGTCCGCACCACTCGTCTTCACAATCCCGCCGAGGTCAACGGGGGCACCATCGTCCACGGTCTGTCCCACTTCCTGCCCGGCGGCGGCGCCAATGTGGCTCCCGCCAACTTCGAGATGATCTACTACATCATCTCCGGCGAGATGACTGTTGAGCTGTACGACGACAACGACAACTGCGAGAAGGTCGTCCTGCAGGCCGGCGATTCCGTCCACTTCGGCAAGGGCACCAAGCGCGGCTGCCTGAACACCGGCATCGTCTCCGCCCAGATGATGACCATCATGATCAAGCCCCAGGGCTGATCGGGCGTTCCCTTCGTTATCCCAAAGTTACATTTCAATATAAAGGAGTCAAACTATCATGTTCAACAATCTGTTTGATCTGACCGGTAAGAATGCTCTCATCGTCGGCGGCGCCGGCGGCCTGGGCAAGCTGGTTGCCCAGGCTTACGCTGAGCTGGGCGCCAACGTGGCCATCGCCTCCCGTACCGAGTCCAAGCTGCAGGCTGCCTGCGAGGAGCTGAAGGCCGCCACCGGCAAGGAGTTCAAGTACTATGTGATGGACGCCGGCAAGGAGGATCAGGTCGCCGCTGCCGCCGAGAAGGCCAACGCCGACTTCGGTCATATCGACATTCTGGTCAACTCCCAGGGCGTGAACAAGAAGTTCCCCGCCCTCGAGTTCCCCATGGATCAGTTCGACCTGGTCATGCATGACGACGTGGCCTCCATCCTGATGACCTGCAAGCACTTCGGCAAGTACATGAAGGAGCATGGCTACGGCAAGATCATCAACGTGACCTCCGTCCGCGGCAAGATCGCCACCAAGGGCCCCGGCAACGCCGCTTACTGCGCCGCCAAGGGTGCTGTCGATATGCTGACCAAGCAGCTGGCTTCCGAGTTCGGCCCCTACGGCATCACTGTCAACGCCTTTGGCCCCAACATCATGAAGACTCCCATGATGACCAAGATCTTCGAGATGCGCGCCAACGAGGCCGGTGTCACCGTCGAGGAGTACCTGAAGCAGCAGGGCGCTGGCCTGCCCATGCGCCGCATGTCCGATCCTGAGGACTGCGTGGGCACCGCCGTGTTCCTGGCCGCCCCCGCTTCCGACTTCATGACCGGCAACATCCTGTATCCCGACGGCGGCCTGACCGCTATCGGCTGATCTCCCCTCGTTTGCTCAAAGATCCCCGGTCCGGCCCAGCCGGTCCGGGGATCTTTCTCTGTCCGCCTGGCTGCCGCGGGAACGCGCGCCCCCGTCCGGAGGCGCCGGCCGCCCGCCATCAGCTCCGCCGGTCGTTCTCTTCCCGGAGCGGCTCCTCTCTCCCGGGGGACCGCGGCGCGGCAGACAAAGGCGGCCGGGCAGGCGCCCGGCCGCGTCAGAAAACCGCCCCCGGTCTCCCAAGGGAGACCGGGGGCGCCTGTTTTTCCGCTCAGATCTTCTTCTCGTTGAACCAGGTGACGATCTGCTCCGCCTGCTCGTCGGTGAGGCAGCGGCGGGGGAGCACATTGCTCACCAGGCCCCGGCGGCCCTCCGTCCGGGCGTACAGCAGGAACACCGTCTTGGTGCGGCGCAGCTTCAGGGTGTTGGCCCAGGCCACCACGCCCGTCTGGTCGTTCACCGTCAGCCGCCAGCCCCGCTCGTCAAACACATAGGTCATCTCCATCTCGCCGTAGGGGTACTTCCCGTAGGCCCGGAGGAAGGAGATGTGGTAGACGATGGGCACCACGGGGATGACGATGGCCAGGGCCCACAGGTTCTTGAACTGGTCGGAGCCATTGATGATCAGGATGGACAGGGCCAGCAGCAGCAAGAGCCCCGCCACCGCCAGGTACTGCTTGAGCGCCATGAAATGGTTGGCCTGCATGAACTCCTTGCGCCGGATGCCATCCACCTTGACCGTAAATTCCGTCATCAGTAGGCCACCCCCCAGTAGATCATGTGCTTGGCAGGCTTGCCGCAGCACACGCACACATCGGACACCTTCTCCTGCTCAAAGGGCATGCACCGGGAGGAGACGCCCGCCTGCTCCTTCATCTTCAGCTCGCAGTCCAGCTCGCCGCACCACATGGTCTTGGCGAAGCCGCCCTCGGTCTCCATGAAGTGCTTGACCTCGTCCAGGGTGAGGCACACCCGGGTGTGCTCCTCCAGGTTCTTCTTGGCCCTGGCATACAGGCTGTCGTGGACCTCGTCCAGCAGGCGGCGGGCGGTATCCTCCAGCTCGCCCAGGGGGACGAAGACCTTCTCGCCGGAGTCCCGGCGGCAGATGCAGCACTGGCCCTTCTCCATGTCCTTGGGGCCGATCTCCACCCGCAGGGGGATGCCCTTCATCTCATACTCGGCGGCCTTCCAGCCCATGGACTGCTCGCTGTCGTCCATCTTGGCCCGGATGCCGGCGGCCTTCAGCCGCTCCAGCAGGGCGGAGGCGGCCTCCAGCACGCCCTCCTTGTGCTGGGCCACGGGGAT
>CALXCT010000054.1 GCA_944386865.1 uncultured Oscillospiraceae bacterium
TGGGTCATCGCCTTCTTCGGCATGGCCACCATCTACGCCGAGGCCACCCTGGCCATCCGCACCCGCATCACCGACGAGCAGGGCAACTTCCACGGCGGCCCCGTCTACTACATCACCACCGCCTTCCAGCGCGGCTTCGGCAAGTTCCTGGCCGGCTTCTTCGCCGTGGCCATCATCCTGGCACTGGGCTTCATGGGCTGCATGGTGCAGTCCAACTCCATCGGCTCCACCTTCCAGACCGCCTTCGGCGTGCCCTCCTGGGCCGTGGGCGTGGTGCTGGTGGTCATCTGTGCGTTCATCTTCCTGGGCGGCGTGCAGCGGCTGGCCTCGGTCACCGAGAAGATCGTGCCCGTGATGGCGGTGATCTTCCTGGTGGGCGGCCTGGCGGTGCTCATCGCCCGCTGGCAGTACATCCCCGCCACCTTCGGCATGATCTTCCACTATGCCTTTGAGCCCCAGGCCATCATCGGCGGCGGCTTCGGCTACGCCATCAAGACCGCCATCAGCCAGGGCGCCAAGCGGGGCCTGTTCTCCAACGAGGCGGGCATGGGTTCCACCCCCCACGCCCACGCCCAGGCCAATGTGACCGATCCCCACGACCAGGGGGTGGTGGCCATGATCGGCGTGTTCATGGACACCTTCATCGTGCTCACCCTCAACGCCCTGGTGGTCATCTCCACCCTGTACACCGCCGACGGGCCGCTGGCCGCGTGCGGCGCCGCCGCGGCCAGCACCACCCTGGACAAGACCAATCTGACCCAGACCGCCTTCGGTACCGTGTTCGGCGCGGAGGCGGGGGCCATGTTCGTGGCCGTGTGCCTGTTCTTCTTCGCCTTCTCCACCGTGCTCAGCTGGAACCTGTTCGGCAAGATCAACGTGATCTACCTGTTCGGCAGGAAGGCCGCCGCGGTCTACTCCGCCATCGCCCTGCTGTTCATCTTCCTGGGCACTCTGATGTCCAACGACCTGGTGTGGGAGCTGACCGACATGTTCAACAACCTCATGGTCATCCCCAACGCCATCGCCCTGTTCGCCCTGACCGGGATGGTGCTCCAGACCACCCACGGGGCGAAGCACCGCGCTCTGAAGTGACCCCGTTTCCCCGCAGGCCCCGCCGGGGCGGACCCACGCCGGTCCGCCCCGGTATTTTTTGCCCGGGCGGGGTGTTTACGCCGGGGGCGGAAGATGGTAAGATAGAAGCCGGAAAAAGGGGCGGCCCGCCGGGCCGCCGGAGGAAGGGGGGAGCGCCCGTGGAGGTGCGGAAGAACACGGTCCACACCCTGGAGGTGACGGGCTACAGCTCCGACGGGCTGGGGGTGGCCCGTCTGGAGGGGCAGGTGGTCTTCGTGGCGGGCGCCCTGGCGGGGGAGCGCTGCCGGGTGAAGCTGCTGAAGGTGAACAAGAAGGCCGCCTGGGGAAAGGCGGAGGAGATCCTCGCCCCGTCCCCCGCCCGCCGAGCGCCCGACTGCCCGTATTTCGGCCGGTGCGGCGGCTGCCAGCTGCGGCACATGAGCTATGAGGAGGAGCTGCGCTTCAAGCGGGACAAGGTGGACGGGGTCCTGGCCCGGGTGGGGGGGCTGTCCCTCCGGACGGAGGAGATCTTAGGGGCGGCCGACCCCCTGCGCTACCGCAACAAGGTGCAGTTCCCCGTGGCCCCCAACCGGGAGGGGGGCGCGGACATCGGCTTTTTCCGGGCACGGAGCCACACGGTCATCCCGGTGGACGACTGCCTGCTCCAGCCCGCCTGCACCGGCCCGGTGCGCCGGGCGCTGGGGGAGTGGATGGCGCGGTATCAGGTGCCCGCCTATGACGAGCAAAGCCGCACGGGCCTCATCCGGCACCTGTACCTGCGGCTCAACCGGCGGGAGGAGATGCTCTGCTGCGTGGTGGCAAACGGCCCCGCCCTGCCCCGGGAGGGGGAGCTGGTGGACCTGCTCCGGGCGGCGGCCCCCGGGCTCCGGGGGGTGGTGCTCAACGTCAATGAGCGGGACACCAACGTGATCTTGGGAGAGCGCTGCCGCACCCTGTGGGGGAGCGGCACGTTGGAGGAGGAGCTGTGCGGGCTGAGATTCACCCTGTCGGTGCCCTCCTTCTTCCAGGTGAACCTGGCCCAGACCGAGCGGCTGTACGCCAGGGCGGCGGAGTTTGCCCGGCTGACCGGGGGCGAGACGGTGCTGGACCTCTACTGCGGCATCGGCACCATCTCCCTGGCCCTGGCCAAATGGGGCGCGGGGCGGGTGCTGGGGGCGGAGATCGTGCCCGCGGCGGTGGACGACGCCCGGGAGAACGCCCGCCGGGCGGGGCTTCAGGACCGGACCGAGTTCTTCTGCGCCGACGCGGGCCAGGCCGCCGAAATGCTGGCCGGGCGGGGGCTGCGCCCCGATGTGATCACGGTGGACCCGCCCCGGAAGGGGCTCTCCCCCCAGGTGATCGGGGCCATCGTGTCCATGGCGCCCCCCCGGCTGGTCTACGTCTCCTGCGACCCGGCCACCCTGGCCCGGGACGCGGCCCTGCTGGCCGCGCGGGGCTATGAGCCCGTGCGGGCGGCGGCGGTGGACCTGTTCCCCCGCACCGCCCATGTGGAGACGGTACTGCGTTTTGACCGGAGAGAGGAGAGAGAAGGATGAACAAGGCGGAGCAGGCGGGCTGCCCCCGCAGCTGCATCGACTGCGGCGCGGTGGCCTGCGACGACAAGAAGCACTCCGACGCCTTTCCCCCCTTCTGCCTGTCGGGGCAGGAGCAGCGGGAGGTGCTGGAGGAGGCGGTGGCCCTCTATGAGCTGCCGGAGAACCACGCGGCCATGAAGGCGGCGGCGGAGGTGGAGTTCGAGCACTACTGCCGATATACCCGGGTGGAGGAGGTCATGGCCTTCGCCCGCAAGCTGGGGTTCCACAGGCTGGGCATCGCCACCTGCATCGGCCTTCTGCGGGAGTCCCGCACCCTGGCGAAGATCCTCCGGGCCAACGGCTTCGAGGTGTACGGCGCGGGGTGCAAGGCGGGCATGGTGAACAAGACCGACCTGGGCATCGACCCGGCCTGCAACGAGGTGGGGGCCCACGCCTGCAACCCCATCTTCCAGGCCAAGCTGCTCAACGCGGCGGGCACCCAGCTGAACATCGTGGTGGGGCTGTGCGTGGGCCACGACAGCCTGTTTTACAAGTACTCCGACGCCCTGGTCACCACCCTGGTGGCCAAGGACCGGGTGCTGGGCCACAACCCGGCGGCGGCGCTGTACACCGCCGAGTCCTACTACCGGAAAAAGCTGCTGGAAAAAGAGGACTGACCCCACCCGCGCCCGCTTGCCGCCGGGCGGGATTTCCTGTATACTGAAGAATTGAGAGACAACGGCCATCCCCACGGATGAAAATTCAAGACAGAGAGACGGAGGTTTTCCCCATGAAGCAGGACATGATCCTCATCCTGGACCTGGGCAGCGAGCACAATCCCCAGCTGGCCCGGGAGATCCGCGCCCTGGGCGTCTATTCCGAGATCCACCCCCACGACATCAGCCAGGCCGAGCTGGCCGCCCTGCCCAATGTGAAGGGCATCATCCTCAACGGCGGGCCCAACCGGGTGGTGGACGGCGTGGAGATCGACGCGGGGGCGCATGTGTACGGCGCGGGCGTGCCGGTGCTCACCCCCGACCACCGGGGCGGCGCCCCCTGGCCGGAGGACGGGGAGCAGCGGAAGAAGGCGCTGAGCGACTTCGTCTTCGGGCAGTGCAGGGCCCAGGCCAACTGGAACATGGACAATTTCATCGCCGACCAGATCGAGCTGATCCGCCGCCAGGTGGGGGACGGGAAGGTGCTGCTGGCCCTCTCCGGCGGGGTGGACTCCTCGGTGGTGGCCGCGCTGCTGATCCGGGCCATCGGCAAGCAGCTGACGTGCGTGCACGTCAACCACGGCCTGCTCCGCAAGGGCGAGCCGGAGCAGGTGGTGCAGGTCTTCCGCCACGAGATGGACGCCAACCTCATCTATGTGGACGCGGTGGACCGCTTCCTGGACAAGCTGGCCGGGGTGAGCGACCCCGAGCAGAAGCGCAAGATCATCGGCGGGGAGTTCATCCGGGTGTTCGAGGAGGAGGCCCGCAAGCTGGAGGGCATCTCCTTCCTGGGCCAGGGCACCATCTACCCCGACATCATCGAGTCGGGCACCAAGACGGTGAAGGCCGTCAAGAGCCACCACAATGTGGGCGGCCTGCCCGAGGACCTGGACTTCCAGCTGGTGGAGCCGCTGAAGATGCTCTTCAAGGACGAGGTGCGTGCCTGCGGCAAGGCCCTGGGCCTGCCGGACAGCATGGTCTACCGCCAGCCCTTCCCCGGCCCCGGCCTGGGGGTGCGCTGCCTGGGGGCCATCACCCGGGACCGGCTGGAGGCGGTGCGGGAGTCGGACGCCATCCTGCGGGAGGAGTTTGCCAGGCACGGTCTGGAGGGCAAGGTGTGGCAGTACTTCACCATCATCCCCGATGTGAAGAGCGTGGGCGTGCGGGACGGGAAGCGGGCCGACGAATGGCCGGTGATCCTCCGGGCGGTGAACACGGTGGACGCCATGACGGCCACGGTGGAAAACGTGCCCTTCGATCTGCTGCAGCATATCACCCACCGCATCACCCACGAGGTGAAGGGGGTCAACCGGGTGCTCTACGACCTGACGCCCAAGCCCACCGGCACCATCGAGTGGGAATGATCTGATCCTGACAAGACGGCCGCCGGGCTCTGCGCAGAGTCCGGCGGCCGTCTTGTCCTGCCAGAGGCCCGGCGCTCTGTTGATTGGGGGAACGGGACAAGGAAAGGATTTGTTTTGATTGATTATTCCATGCGTTTATGATACGCTAATACAAACATCAGAGGTGAGGTGGAAAGATGATTAACTTTTCTTGCAAATAAATTGGAATGTACAGTGATACTGTGTTTTACAGTACCACTGTACCCATTGCAAGAAAGTTAAAAGTCTGTTCACTCGATAGATCGTAGGCGTATCACTCTTGACAGGGGATGGTACCATTATGTTATGACGAGCTGCAAGGATTGACTTTCTTGCGGCTCTTATTTTATGTTCTTGATCTCTGGAATAAAGGAGGAGTGCGATATGTCGGTGATCCGAGTCGAGGACCTTACCTTTGCCTATCCATCCAGCTATGATAACATTTTTGAAAATGTCAGTTTTCAAATTGATACAGATTGGAAACTTGGGTTTATTGGAAGAAACGGCAGAGGGAAAACAACTTTTCTAAATCTCCTGCTTGGAAAGTACGAATACCACGGGAAAATACAAGCCTCTGTGCGATTTGATTACGTTCCATATCCTGTGAACGACAAAAACAGATCGACTGCGGACATTCTCTCGGAAGTCTGCCCGCTGGCGGAAGAGTGGGAGCTGTTGAGAGAACTATCCTATCTGGAAGTCCGTGATGATGTGCTTTGGAGGCCGTTTTTCACGCTTTCCAACGGGGAGCAGACCAAGGTGCTGCTTGCCGCTCTGTTTTTGAATGATGGACACTTTTTACTGATTGATGAACCGACGAACCATTTGGACAGGAAAGCCAGAGAAACCGTTTCGGCATACCTGAAACGGAAAAAGGGATTTATCTTGGTCTCTCATGATCGCTGTTTTTTAGATGGCTGTGTTGACCATATCCTATCGATCAATCGCTCGAACATCGAGGTGCAAAGCGGGAATTTTTCCACTTGGTTCACCAACTTCCGGCGCCAACAAGAATTTGAACTGGCTCAAAATGCAAAATTGAAAAAAAGCATTGATAATATGCAAAAGGCCGCGCAAAGAACTTCTGTCTGGTCAGACCGGATCGAAGCGTCAAAACATGGGAACGGCCCGGTTGACCGAGGGTATATCGGTCACAAATCTGCCAAAATGATGAAACGCTCAAAGGCTATCGAAGTGCGGCAGCAACGGGCGATCGAGGAAAAGTCCGGCCTTCTCAAAAATTTGGAAACCGCAGAAGATTTGAAAATCGCTCCGCTTCTTTATTTTTCAGATACCTTGGTGACTTTCTCTGATGTTGTACCGATTTTTGACGGTAAAAATGTCTGCCAGCCGATCTCGTTTACAGTAAAACAGGGAGAACGCATTGCCCTTGATGGGAAAAATGGTTCTGGAAAAACGAGCCTTCTGAAGCTGCTGGTCGGGCAACGAATGGAACATCACGGGACGGCTGCAATAGGTTCCGGAGTGCGATTGTCCTATGTGCCCCAAGATACTTCTATGCTGAACGGCTCGTTATCGGAGTTTGCGGAAGCCAATCGCATCGATGAAAGCCTGTTTAAGGCAATCTTGCGGAAAATGGATTTTTCACGAATACAGTTTGAAAAGAAAATGGAAGATTTTTCGGCGGGACAAAAGAAAAAAGTGTTGATCGCGAAAAGCCTTTGTGAACAAGCGCATCTGTATGTGTGGGATGAACCTCTGAACTATATTGACATCTATTCTCGAATGCAAATTGAAAATCTGATCAGAGAATGTTCTCCTACAATGATCTTCGTAGAACATGATCTTGCGTTCAGAACTGCGATTGCTACAAAAACAGTATGCATGGAAGGCGCGCCCGGCCAAAGCTGTCAATGGTCAAAAGGAACGGCGCGCTTCATGCGCCGCCATTGACCGCCCCGCCCGGTCACAGGGGGACGGCCCGCCGGGGGAAATTTCCCGGGGAAGCACTTTACAGTCGCAAAGCGGGGCGGGGTGTGGTATAATAAGCCGAATCTGCCCGCCGGAGCGGCGGGGAGGGGAGGAGACGCGGGAGATGGAGACCTTTCCCGTCAAGTTCATCGCCCGGGTGCGCAGCGATTTCCCCACGAAATTCGGCATCCCCCGGCAGAGCGGGATGGCGGGGGACCTGCGCGCCGCGGTGGTCTTTGAGCCGGAGTTCCGCAATCCCGACGCCCTGCGGGGGCTGGAGGAGTTTTCCCACCTGTGGCTGATCTGGCAGTTTTCGGGCAATCTGCGCGCGGCGTGGTCGCCCACGGTGCGCCCGCCCCGGCTGGGGGGCAACCGGCGCATGGGGGTGTTCGCCACCCGCTCTCCCTTCCGGCCCAACCCCATCGGCCTGTCCTGCGTGGAGCTGGCGGGGGTGGACCTGCACACCCCGGAGGGGCCGGTGCTCTACGTGCTGGGGGCCGATCTGATGGACGGCACCCCCATCCTGGACATCAAGCCCTACCTGCCCTACGCCGACTGCCGCCCCCAGGCCACCGGCGGCTTTACCGACCGCACCGACCGGCCCCGGCTGGTGGTGGACATCCCGCCGGAGCTGCTGGAGCGGGTGCCCCCCGACAAGCGGGCGGGGCTGGCCGCCGCCCTGGCCTGCGACCCCCGGCCCTCCTACCAGCACGATCCGGAGCGGGTGTACGGCCTGCCCTTCGCCGGGCTGGAGGTGAAGTTCACCGTCCGGGACGGCACGCTCACCGTGCGGGACGTCCTCCCCGCCGGGGAATGAACGGGGCGAAACATTCCGCCGGGGTCTGGATAGAATAAAGGAGAGTTTGTATGGATCACCGCCGAAGCCATAAAAACGGGACGTTCACCTCGTCCGTCGGATTCGTCATCGCCTGCGTGGGCTCCGCCGTGGGCCTGGGCAACATCTGGATGTTCCCCTACCGCCTGGGGCAGTACGGCGGGGCCGCCTTCCTGCTGCCCTACCTGCTGTTCGTCTTCCTGTTCGGCTGGGTGGGCCTGTCCGCCGAGTTCGCCCTGGGCCGCCGGGCGGGCACCGGCACCCTGGGGGCCTACGCCTTCTGCTTCGGCAGCCGGGGCCGGGAGCGGATCGGCCGGGTGCTGGGCTGGATCCCCCTGCTGGGCTCCCTGGGCATCGCCATCGGCTACTCGGTCATCATGGGCTGGGTGGTGCGCTGCGTGGGCGCGTCGGCCACCGGCGTGCTGCTGGAGGCCGACCCGGAGACCTTCTTCTCCGGCATCAGCGGCAGCTTCGGCAACCTGGGCTGGCACGCCGCCGTGGTGGTGGTGGTCTGCCTGGTGCTCATCTTCGGGGTCACCGCCGGCATCGAGAAGGTCAGCCGGGTGCTCATGCCCCTGTTTTACCTGCTGTTCCTGCTGCTGGCCGTGTGGGTGGCCTTCCTGCCCGGAGCGGGGGAGGGCTACCGCTTCCTCTTCGTCCCCGACTGGTCCGCCCTGGGCAGGGTAGACACCTGGGTCATGGCCATGGGCCAGGCCTTCTTCTCCCTGTCCATCACCGGCTCGGGCATGATCGTCTACGGCGCCTACCTGGACCGGCAGGCCGACATCCCCCGGGCCTCCCTCCAGACCGCCCTGTTCGACACCATGGCCGCCCTGCTGGCCGCCCTGGCCATCATGCCCGCCGTGTTCGCCTTCGGGGTGGACCCCACCCGGGGCCCCGCCCTCATCTTCGTCACCCTGCCCTCCGTCTTCCAGCAGATGCCCCTGGGCCGGCTGTGCGCCCTGTTCTTCTTCGTGTCGGTGATCTTCGCGGGCATCACCTCCCTCATCAACATGTTCGAGGCCGTCATCGAGAGCTGGCAGCACCGCTTCGCCCTGGACCGCCGGGCGGCGGTGGCCCTGTGCGGCGCGCTCACCCTGGGGGTGGGCGTGTTCCTGGAGGCCGAGCCCGACGTGGGCAGGTGGATGGACTTCGTCACCATCGTCATCGTGCCCATCGGCGCGGTGCTGGGGGCGGCGTCGGTCTATTACGTGCTGGGCTGGAAGGAGATCCGCAGCGAGCTGGAGCGGGGCCACGGACCCCTCTCCCCTCTCTACCGGATCGCCGCCCGGGGGGTGTACGTGCCGCTGACCGTGCTGGTGCTCATCCTGGGCTTTGTGTACCAGGGCATCGGATGATACGGGTGCGAAACGGTCACTTTTTGTAGCAAATTGTAGTCTTTTGTCTCTTGCGGTCCCCAGCGGGATTGCAGTATAGTGGTCACGTGGCCCGCCGGGCGGGCCGCGGCGGAGAGGGAGGTTGTCCCTGTTGGATTACAGCGCGCTGTTGGATCTGAGCGTGGATATGGGCTGCAGCCTGCTGGAGAGCGGCGCCGAGATCTACCGGGCGGAGGATTCCCTGCGCCGGCTGCTGGCCGCCTACGGCCTGCCCGACGCGGAGGTGTTCGCCATCCCCAACTGCCTCATCGCCAGCATCACCACCCCCGAGGGGGAGCCCATCACCCGGGTGCGCCGGGTGCCCGCCCACGGCACCGACATCCAGAAGCTGGAGCTCTATAACGACCTGTGCCGCGCCCTGTGCCGGGACACCCCGCCGGTGTCCGAAGCCCGGGCGCGGATCGCCGCCCTGGAGGCCCGCCGCCGGCATTTTTCCGCCCCGGTGCTCTGCTTCGGCTACTTCCTGGGCGCCGCCGCCTTCTCCCTGTTCTTCGGGGGGGACGCGGGGGACGCCCTGTGCGGCGGAGTGTGCGGCCTGGCCATCGCCCTGGTGCTGGCCGCCATGGCCCGGCTGGAGGCGGGGGCCTTCTTCCGCACCCTGGTGGCCGCCGCCGTGTCCGCCGCCCTGGCCCTGGCCCTGGTGAACGCCGGGGCGGGGCGCAGCCTGGACGCCATCACCATCGGCGCCTTCATGTCCCTCACCCCTGGGGTGGCTCTGACCAACTCCATGCGGGAGTTCATGGCGGGGGACATGGTCTCCGGCGTCAGCCGGCTGACCGAGGCGCTGCTCACCGCCACCGCCATCGCCCTGAGCACCGGCATCGTGCTGGCCCTGGGCGGGGCCACGCTGTGAGAGGGGGCGAGGCGGGATGAACGTGATCTCCCAGTATCTGCTGCCCTGTGTGTACGCCTTCTTCGCCTGCCTGGGCTTCTGCTTCCTGTTCAACAACCGGGGGGTGGGGATGCTCATCTGCAGCGTGGGCGGCGCGCTGGGCTGGCTGGTGTATCTGGCCAGCGCCCCCCTGGTGCGCAGCGACCTGATCCAGGCCTTTCTGGCGGCGGTGGCCATCGCCGTCTTCTCCGAGGGGATGGCCCGGCTGCGCCGCTGCCCCGTCACCAGCTACCTGCTCATCGCCCTGTTCCCCCTGGTCCCCGGCCGGGGGATCTACCTGACCATGCTCTACTGCATCGGGGGAGAGACCCAGCTGTTTCTCTCCTCCCTGCTGCACACCCTGGGCTTCGCCGGCTGCCTGGCGGTGGGCGCCATGCTGGTGTCCGCCGTGGTGCGCATGTACCGCAGCTTCGCCGCCGCCCGCCGCTGAGGAGGCCCGTCCATGCCCAACTACCACACCGTGCTCTTTGACGCGGACAACACCCTGTTCGACTTCGACCGCGCCGAGCGGGAGGCCCTGCGCCGCGCCCTGACCGAGCGGGGCTACCCCTTCACCCCCGAGACGGAGGAGTGCTACCTGTCCATCAACCGGGCGCTGTGGCACCGGTTCGACCTGGGCGAGGTGACCCAGGACTGGCTGCTGGTGGAGCGCTTCCGCCGGTTCGAGGCCGCCATGGGAGGCCAGCACGACCCGGAGCAGTTCAACCGGGACTACCTGAGCTATCTGGGCCAGGGGGCCTTCCTGCTGCCCGGTGCGGAGGCGCTGTGCCGCGCCCTGGCGCCCCGCTGTACCCTGGCCATCATCACCAACGGCGCCACCGCCGCCCAGCGGGGGCGGTTTGAGCGCTGCGCCGTCCGGGACTGCTTCTCCCACCTGTTCATCTCCCAGGAGCTGGGCTGCCGCAAGCCCGAGCGGGCCTATTTTGACAAGGTCTTTGCGGGCATGGGCCTGTCCGGCCCGGAGGGCGTGGTGGTGGTGGGGGACAACCTGCTCTCCGACATCCGGGGGGGCATGGACGCCGGGACGGACACCATCTGGTATAACCCCGCCGGGGCCGCCGCCCCGGACGACATCCGGCCCACCTACACCGTCTCCGCCTTTCCGGAGATCGCCCGTATCATCCTGGGGGACGAGCCCGTTCCCCATTCAAAGACAGAAAACTGAGAGGAGTCTGACCCATGCGCGCCCCTACCCCGTACCGCGGCCCCGCCGCGTCCCGAATCAGCCTGCCGCTGGTCCTGAGCGTGATCGCCGGGGTCCTGCTGCTGCTCGCCCTGCTGGTGCTGCTGGTCTTCCGGCCCTGGAGCCGGGCGGCCGCGGCGGACAGCCCGCCCCCGGAGAGCGGACAGCCCGTTCCCACCGGCGTCCAGCCCTCCCCCTCCGCGGACCCCGCCCCGGCGGACTCGGCGCCCTCCGTCGCCGTCAGCCCGTCCCCCGCGCCGTCGGAGACGCCCAAGCTCGACCCGGACCAGGCCTACGACTTCACCCAGCCGGTGCCCCAGTCGGAGGCGGCGGCGGACAGCTATTTCGACGACGCCGTCTTCGTGGGCGACTCCCGCACCGCGGGCTTCATGCTGTATAGCGGCGTGCCCGCCGGGGACAGCCTGACCCACACGGGGCTGACCGTCTTCGACATCCAGAAGGACAAGCAGTGCATCCCGGTGGGGGGCAAGGACTACTCCACTCTGGACGCCCTGGCGCTGAAGGACTACGGCAAGATCTACCTGTGCGTGGGGGTCAACGAGCTGGGCTACCCCTCCGATGAGAAGTTCTACGAGGCGCTGTGCCAGGTGGTGGACTCCATCCGCCAGGTGCAGCCCGGGGCGGTGCTCTATCTGGAGACCCTCATCCCCCTCAACGAGCAGGTCATCGCCCAGACGGGGGGCAAGGACTACCTGAAAAACGACCACCTGCGCGCCTATAACGAGCTGATCCGCCAGGTGGGGGCGGAGTATCAGGTGCCCGTGCTGGACGTGTACAGCGCCTTTGCCGACGAGAGCGGCAGCCTGGCCGCCGAGGCCAGCAACGACGGCGTGCACCTCAACAAGAGCTACTGCCAGCAGTGGCTGGATTACATCAGGACACACACGGTGGACTACGACACCCTGTATCCGGAAGGAGACAATGCGACATGAGACGAGTGGGTATGATGCTGCTGGCCCTGGCCCTGTGCCTGGGGCTGACCGCCTGCGGCGGCAAGGAGGAGGGGGAGGTCACCAACCTGGACGCCGCAGCCGCCGCCCAGGCCTTTGTGGACGGCGGCTGCTTCTCCGAGACGCTGGAGCAGCTGGACCGGGACACGGCCTTCCGCCTGTACGGCCTGGAGCAGGCCGGGCTGACCGAGGAGAACGTGCTGGACTGCGCGGTGTGGCTCTCCGCCGGGGCCACCGCCGAGGAGGTGGCGGTGCTGGTGCTGGACAGCGAGCAGTCGGCCGAGACGGCCCGGGACGCGCTGGAGGCCCACGTGGACAGCCAGAAGGAGTCCTACCGGGACTATCTCCCCGCCGAGATGCCCAAGCTGGAGGACGCCCAGCTCACCGTCTACGGCAATTCGGTGGTGCTGGTGGTGCCCGCCCAGGGGGACGCGGCCCGCAACCTGATGGACAACCTGTCCGACTACCACGCCGGCTGACCGGACACACACGGAGGGGGCGGGCGCCTTTCGGGGCGCCCGCCCCCTTTGCCTGCCGGGAAAAAACCGCCGTTTTTCGCCCCCGGGACTTGACGGTGGGGCGGGAACATAGTATTCTAAAGTGAAATACGGACAGAAAAACACAGCCGGAGCGGGGAAACAGGTGGAAGACCTGTGCAGTGCCGCTACTGTGACGGCGCCCTGGGCGCCCAAGCCAGAACACCGGCCGGCTGCCTGATCCACTCCCCGCCGCGAGCCACGGCGGACGGAGGCCGTCGGCCATGCCCGAAGCGCCTTCGCCGCGCCGGGGCAGGGCCTTTTTTTCGGCCGGGACGGGGGACCGAGAGAGACAGGGTGAGGAAGACCCATGAACATCCAAATGATCGGCATCGACCACACCACCGCCCCGGTGGAGATCCGGGAGAAGTTCTCCTTCACCACCACCGTCCAGGGGGAGGTCCTGGCCCGGGCGGCGGCGCTGCCCGGGGTGCTGGGGGCGGTGGTGCTGTCCACCTGCAACCGCACCGAGCTGTGGGCCCACTGCCGGGAGGGGGCCCAGCCCCCCCTGTGGGACTGCCTGTGCCTGTCAGCGGGGGAGGACGCGCCCCGCTACCGGGACCGCTTCCGCGCCCGGTCGGGGGAGGAGGCGGTGTCCTACCTGTTCCGCCTGACCAGCGGGCTGGAGTCCCGGGTGTTCGGCGAGGACCAGATCCTCACCCAGGTGAAGGAGGCGCTGGACCGCTCCCGCCAGGCCCTGCGCACCGACGCGGTGCTGGAGGTGCTCTTCCGCATGGCGGTCACCGCCGCCAAGAAGGTGAAGACCGGGATGCAGACCGCCGTGGTCAACACCGGGGCGGTGGGCTCCTGCATGCAGCTGCTCCGGGACGAGGGGTACGACTTCCGGGGACGGCGCTGCCTGGTCGTCGGCAACGGCAAGATGGGCAAGCTGGCCGCCCGGGCGCTGAAGGCGGCCGGGGCGGGAGTGACCGTCACCGTGCGGCAGTACCGCAGCGGGGTGGTGGAGATCCCCGCCGGGTGCGAGCGCATCGACTACGGCCGGCGCATGGAGCTGCTCCCCCGGTGCGACCTGGTGGTCAGCGCCACCGTCAGCCCCAACGTGACGGTGAAGTACGATGAGCTGGCCGCCGCCCGGCGCAGGGAGCGGATGCTCTTTGTGGACCTGGCGGTGCCCCGGGACATCGACCCCCGGGTGGCCTCCCTGCCCGGGGTGCGCCTTCTGGACATCGACAGCTTCCAGGTGCCCCAGTCCGAGCAGCTGGTGCGCATGCGCCGGTGGGCGGAGGAGACCCTGGAGCGGCAGGTGGGGGAGTTTCTCACCTGGTACGACTGCCGGGACATGATCCCCCTGGCCGGGCGGCTGTCGGAGCGCTTCGCCGAGGACTCCCTGGACCGGCTGGACAGCGCTGTGCGCCAGCTGCCCCTGGACGGGGAGGAGGAGCGCCGCCTGCGCGGCCAGATCGAGGACATGGCCCGCAAGCAGTTCTGCCGGCTGCTGTTCGCCGTGCGGGACGAGGCGGGGGCCGCCGCCTTCCGCCAGTGCCTGGGGGCGGTGGAGAAATTGTACGAATCGCCGGACGCCGGTCCGGCATAGAGTAGCACCGGGCGCGCCCGCGCCCGGAGGAGGGACGCGCATGACGACACTTCGCATCGGCAGCCGGGAGAGCCGGCTGGCCGTGATCCAGTCGGAGCTGGTGGCCGGCCATCTCCGCGCCCGGGGGGTGGACGCCCCCCTGGTGACCATGAAGACCACCGGCGACGTGATCCTGGACCGGAGCCTGGACCAGATCGGGGGCAAGGGCCTGTTCGTCAAGGAGCTGGACCGTGCCCTGCGCCGGGGGGAGAGCGATCTGTCGGTCCACTCCTGCAAGGACCTGCCCATGGAGGTGCCGGAGGACCTGCCCATCGTGGGCTTCTCCCGCCGGGAGGACCCCCGGGACGCGCTGGTGCTGCCCGCGGGGGAGACAGAGTGGGACCGGAGCCGACCGGTGGGCTGCTCCAGCCGCCGGCGGATGCTCCAGCTGGAACAGCTCTATCCCGATGTGACCTTCCGCGGCGTGCGGGGCAACGTGCTCACCAGCCTGGCCAAGCTGGACGGGGGGGAGTACGGCGCGCTCATCCTGGCCGCCGCCGGGCTCAAGCGCCTGGGGCTGGAGAGCCGGATCAGCCGGTACTTTGAGCCCGAGGAGATGATCCCCGCCGCCGGGCAGGGCATTTTATGCATCCAGGGCCGGCCGGGGGTGGACTACTCCCCCCTGGAGGGCTTTCTGGATGAGGAGGCGGGCCGGTGCGCCCGGGCGGAGCGGGCCTTCGTCCGGGAGCTGGACGGGGGCTGCTCCAGCCCCATCGCCGCCTTCGCCCGGCAGGAGGGGGACAGCCTTACCCTGCGGGGGCTTTATTACTGTGAGCAGACGGGGGCGCACACCGTGGGGGTGCGCTCCGGCCCGGCGGAGGAGCCGGAGCAGCTGGGTCGGGCGCTGGCCCGGGAGCTGAAAATGGCGCTGAGCGAAGGAGCGAGGACATGATCGGAACGGTATATCTGGTGGGAGCGGGCCCCGGGGACGTGGGCCTGCTCACCTGCCGGGGGCGGGAGGTGCTGCTCCGGGCGGAGGTGGTGGTGTACGACGCCCTGGTAGGGGATGCCGTGCTGGCCCTGGCGCCCCCGGAGGCGGAGTGCATCAACGTGGGCAAGCGGGCGGGCAACCACACCCGCTCCCAGTGGCAGATCAACGAGATCCTGCTGGAGAAAGCCCTGCAGGGCAAGTCGGTGGTGCGGCTGAAGGGGGGAGACCCCTTCCTGTTCGGCCGGGGGGGCGAGGAGCTGGAGCTGCTGCAGCGCCGCGGCGTGCCCTTCGAGATCGTGCCCGGCATCACCTCGGCCATCGCCGTGCCCGCCTACAACGGCATCCCGGTGACCCACCGGGACTGCTGCTCGTCGGTACACATCATCACCGCCCACAAGCAGAAGGACCTGCCCCTGGACCTGGATTTCGAGGCCCTGGTGCGCACGGAGGGCAACCTGGTGTTCCTCATGGGAGTCAGCGCCCTGCCCGAGCTGTGCCGCGGGCTGCTGGCGGCGGGGATGGACCCGGAGACCCCCGGCGCGGTGCTCCACCGGGGCACCAGCGCCCGGCAGAAGCGGGTGACCGCCCCCCTGTCCCGCCTGGCCCATGAGGCGGCGGGGATGGAGGCCCCCTCCATCATCGTGGTGGGAAAGGTGTGCCAGCTGGAGAAGGACTTTGCCTGGGCCGAGCGGCGGCCCCTGTTCGGCAGCCGCTATCTCATCACCCGGCCCCGGCGGCGGGCCTCCGGTATCTCCGGACGGCTGCGGGAGCTGGGGGGCGAGGTGGTGGAGCTGCCCACCATCCGGCTGCGCCCCCTCAAGGACGCGGATCTGTCCAGCCTTGCGCAGAGCGACTGGCTGGTGCTCACCAGTCCCTCGGGGGTGGAGATCTTCTTCGACCTGCTGCGGGAGAGGAAGCTGGACGTGCGCCGCCTGGCCCGGCTGAAGGTGGCCGCCCTGGGCAGCGGCACGGCGGCCGAACTGGAGCGCCGGGACGTGCTGGCCGATCTGATGCCCGAGAGCTACGATGCGGACAGCCTGGGCCTGGCCCTGGCCGGGCGGCTCACGCCGGGGCAGCGGGTGTTTATCGCCCGGGCCCGGGAGGGCAGCCCCGCCCTCACCGCCCGGCTGGCCGCCTGCCCGGGGGTGGAGGTCATCGACGCCCCCATCTATGACACGGAATACACCCGCCCGCCCATCCTGGAGCCGCTGGAGCTGCTGGAGGGGGACACCTGGGCGGTGTTCACCAGCGCCTCCACCGTGCGGGGCTTCGCCGCCGCCGCGGGGACGGAGGAGCTGTCCCGGGTGCGGGCGCTGTGCATCGGGGAGCAGACCGCCGCCCAGGCCCGGCGGTACGGGATGCAGGTCCGGGTGGCCAGGACCGCGTCCATGGACGGCCTGGTGGAGCTGGCGCTGACGTGCGCCGGGGAGGAGATTTGAGTATGGACATGATCAACAGACCCCGCCGGCTGCGCACCGGCGACACCCTGCGCAAAATGGTCCGGGAGACCCGGATGAGCAAGTCGTCCCTCATCTACCCCACCTTCGTGGTGGAGGGCCAGGACCGGAAGGAGGAGATCCCCTCCATGGCCGGGCAGTACCGGTACAGCGTGGACCGGCTTATGTACCTGGCGGAGGAGATGCTGGCCGCGGGGGTGGACAAGCTGATGCTCTTCGGCATCCCCGACCACAAGGACGAGCGGGGCAGCGGAGCCTGGGCGGAGGACGGCATCGTCCAGCGGGCCATGCGCGCCCTGAAGCAGCGCTTCCCCCAGCTCTACCTCATCGGGGACGTGTGCATGTGCGAGTACACCTCCCACGGCCACTGCGGCATCCTCCACGGGGAGTATGTGGACAACGACGAGACGGTGGACCTGCTGGCCCGCACCGCCCTGTCCCAGGTGGAGGCGGGGGCGGACATGGTGGCCCCCTCCGACATGATGGACGGCCGGGTGGCCGCCATCCGGGCCACGCTGGACCGGGCGGGGCACATCAACACCCCCATCATGTCCTACGCGGTGAAGTACGCCTCCTCCTTCTACGGGCCCTTCCGGGACGCGGCCGACTCCGCCCCCGCCTTCGGGGACCGGAAGTCCTATCAGATGGACTGGCACAACAGCCGGGAGGCGGTGAAGGAGGCCCTCAGCGACGTGGCCGAGGGGGCCGACCTGCTCATGGTCAAGCCCGCCATGGCCTACGGCGACATCATTTCCCGGGTGAAGGCGGCCACCGACCTGCCCCTGGCGGCGTACAGCGTCAGCGGGGAGTACTGCATGGTCAAGACCTGCGGCCGGCTGGGCTACATCGACGAGCAGAGCGTCATGTGCGAGATGGCCACCGCCGCCTACCGGGCCGGGGCGGACATCTACCTGACCTATTTCGCCAAGGAGCTGGCGGCCGCCATGGACGAGGGGAGGATCGGCTGATGGATAGATCGGAGCAGCTGTTTGACCGGGCGCGGAAGGTGATCCCCGGCGGGGTGAACAGCCCGGTGCGGGCCTTCGGGTCCATCGGCATGGCCCCCCGGTTCATCACCCGCGCCCGGGGCGGACATCTGTGGGACGAGGACGGGGCGGAGTACATCGACTTTGTGGGCTCCTGGGGCCCCATGATCCTGGGCCACGCCCATCCGGAGGTGGAGCGGGCGGTGGCCGAGGCGGCCGCCCGGGGGCTGAGCTTCGGCGCGGCCACCCGGCGGGAGGTGGAGATGGCGGAGCTCATCTGCTCCCTGGTGCCCTCCATCGAGATGGTGCGCATGGTCAACTCGGGCACCGAGGCGGTGATGAGCGCCATCCGGGCCGCCCGGGGCTACACCGGCCGGGACAAGATCGTCAAGTTCAACGGCTGCTATCACGGCCACAGCGACGCGCTGCTGGTCCAGGCGGGCTCCGGCGTGATGACCGCCGGCGTGCCGGGCAGCGCCGGCGTGCCCGCCGGCTGCACCCGGGACACCCTCACCGCCCGGTATAACGACCTGGCGGGGGTGGAGGCCCTGTTCGGGGCCAATCCCGGCCAGATCGCCGCGGTGATCGTGGAGCCGGTGGCGGCCAACATGGGGGTGGTGCCCCCGGCGGAGGGGTTCCTGGCGGGGCTGCGGGAGCTGTGTGACCGGAACGGGGCCCTGCTCATCTTCGACGAGGTGATCACCGGCTTCCGGCTCAGCCTGTCGGGGGCCCAGGGCTACTTCGGCGTGCGGCCCGACCTGACCACCTTCGGCAAGATCATCGGCGGCGGCATGCCGGTGGGGGCCTACGGCGGACGGCGGGAGGTCATGGAGGTGGTCGCCCCGGTGGGGGCGGTGTACCAGGCGGGCACCCTCAGCGGCAATCCCGTGGCCATGGCCGCCGGGATGGCCCAGCTTCAGCTGCTGGCCGCCGACCCGGGGTTCTATGACCGGCTCAACGACACCGCCGACCGGTTCTTCGGCCGGATGGAGCAGGCGGTGCGCCGGGCGGGGAAGCCCTGGCAGGTGAACCATGTGGGCTCCCTGGGCTGCCTGTTCTTCACCGGCGGCCCCGTCACCGACTACGACAGCGCCAAAACGGCGGACACCGAGGCCTTCGCCGCCTGCGCCCGGAACTTCTTCGTCCACGGGATCTATGTGGCCCCCTCCCAGTTCGAGGCCATGTTCCTCTCCGCCGCCCACACCGGGGAGGATCTGGACCGGGCCCTGGCGGTGCTGGAGGAGTACCTGGCCGGGTGACCGGACGCATCAGAACGCGCAAAGCGCCCTCCGGGGATCTCCCGGAGGGCGCTGCTGTTTGGGGCGGGCGGCCGCGCGATGGGGCCGTCAGCGCCGGTATTCAAATTCCAGGTTGTAGAGGGAGACGGTGTCCCCGTCCTTGATGCCCAGCTCCTCCAGCCGCTCAA
>CALXCT010000055.1 GCA_944386865.1 uncultured Oscillospiraceae bacterium
AAGAAATGAAAGCGGGAGGAACAACGACTATGAAAGCAACCGGAATCGTGCGCCGCATCGACGACCTGGGGCGCGTGGTCATTCCCAAGGAGATCCGCAGAACCATGCGTATCCGGGACGGCGACCCCCTGGAGATCTTCACGGACCGGGAGGGCGGCGTGATCTTCAAGAAGTATTCTCTGATGGGAGGGCTGACCGAGTTCGCCGGACAGATGTGCGACACTCTGAGCAAGACCACCGGGCAGATCGCGGTCATCACCGACCGGGACAGCTGCGTGGCGGTGGCCGGCCTGCCCCGGCGGGAGCTGGGGGAGAAGCGGGTCTCCCCCCAGCTGGAGGGGATCATGGAGGGCCGTCAGATCTACCAGTATGGTGACGGCGGGGAGTACCTGCCCGTCTCGCTGGACAGCGACAAATACGTGGTGGGAACCGCGGCCCCCATCCTCAGCGAGGGGGACGTGATGGGCTGCGTGCTGCTGGCCGGCACCCGGGACCACGTGTCCGCCGGTGAGGTGGATTACAAGCTGATGCAGACGGTGGCGGGCTTCCTGGGCCGCCACATGGAGAGCTGAACCTCTCCCGGGCGGGGAGGAGCAGACAGCACGATGAGCGGCACAGCCGGAAGGCTGGCCGCTCATCGTGCTGTATTAGGAAAGGGAGAGGGCAGTGTGATGTGCCCCGCCGGTCAGCCGGCGGAGTGGCTGGCGTTGTGCCGGGACCCGGACAGCCGGGCGCTGGGCAGCCAGGACAGGGAGAATACCCCCAGCCCCGCCCAGATGAACAGGAAACAGACCAGCTTGGACAGGGTGAGCGGCTCGCCGAAGGCCAGCACGGACAGCAGCAGGGAGGTGGTGGGCCAGGCGTACTGGAGCACCCCCACCAGGGAGAAGGGCAGGCCCTTCACGCCGAAGGAGTAGAGCCAAAGGGGCAGCGCCGAGATGACGCCGGTGCCGATGAGCAGCACGATCTTCAGCGGGGACGCGCCGGTCAGCGCGCCCTCGGGCCCGAAGCTGGTCATACCCAGATAGATCAGGGTGAAAGGAAGCAGCACCGTCATCTCCAGGGTGAGGGAGACGGCGGGCTCCAGCCCGGCGGCCTTTTTCAGCGCGCCGTAGACGGAGAAGGACAGGGCCAGCCCCAGGGGGACCAGAGGTACGATGCCCATCCAGAGGGTGTAGATCACGATGCCCGCGGCAGCCAGGCAGACGCCCGCCATCTCGTTGGCGCGGAACTTCTCCCGGAAGAAGGTGACCCCCAGCAGGAACACCACCAGCGGGGCGATGAAATAGGCGATGCTGGTCTCCATCACCATGCCGGAGTTGACCGCCCAGATGTACAGGTACCAGTTGCCCGTGATGACCAGACCGGCCAGGATGGTCAGCAGCAGCGCCTTTTTGTTGTGCACTGCCGCCTTCAGCTTGGGCAGGTTGCCCGACAGGGCCACGATCAGCAGAGTGAAGGGGACTGACCACAGGATCCGCTGGGCCAGGATGTAGCTGGTGGATGTATCTCCCAAGAGTTTCCAATATACCGGGATCAGGCCGAACAGGACGTTGGCCAAAAAGGTGATGGCGACATACCGCTTCATAAATGACCTCCATGCGATTTGAAAAGGATGGGACGGCCGGCGGGCCTGGGGGAAGGCCTTCCGGCCGTCTGCCGCGCAGCAGGCGTTCCCGCCCGGGCTTCAGGCTGCCCGGCAGGACGCTCTTACTTATTAAAGTATAATGAAAGCTGGGGCCAAAAGTCTGTTGGGCAGCCAACAATTTTGGAAATATAATTGACAACCTATATTATCTGATAGTAAAATTAAATCAGAAAATCGGGGAGATGATAACATGCGCCAGGACTGGATGCTGTTTCTTACCAAGGTCGGGACCACGAGGATCTACCGGGCGGGGGAGCCGATCTTCCTGCAGGGGGAGGAGTCCCACAGCCTGTATTACCTGGAAAAGGGGCTGGCCCTGACCTACTTCGGCAATGAGGAGGGGCGGGAGCGGGGCGTGATGGCCGTGTGGCCCGGGGAATTTTTCGGCACGGCCTCGTTCCTTCAGGGAGAGGTGCACAAGCATTCCTCGGTGGCGCTGCAGCAGTGCCGGGTGCTGGTGGTGGACATGGACGCCTACCGCAGCTGCATGGAAAAGTACCCCCAGTTCATGCCCGGCCTGATGAATGAGCTGTCCCGGGAGGTGCGGGTGCTGTTCGAGCAGCTGGCGGACAGCAGCCTGCTGGAGTCGGATGTGAAGGTGGCCCGGTTCCTGTGCCGCAGGGTGGAGCGGGGACAGGCGGCCGCTGAGCGGGAGAAGCCGCTGCTGCTCAGCTTCAGCCAGGAGCTGATCTCCCGCCTGCTGGGCCTGTCCCGGTGGACGGTGAACCAGGCGCTCAGCCGGTTCAAGCAGTCGGGCTGGGTGGAGACGGGCTACCGCACGGTGGAGATCCGGGACTATGACGCCCTGCGCCGCTTTGCCCAGGGAGAGGAGCAGACGGCCTGAAACAAGCAAGCACGCGCCCGGACAGGGAGAGCCTGTCCGGGCGCCGTTTTGTTCACAGCACCAGGGTGCCGCTTTCGTCCTCCAGAAGGATGAGGATGTGTTCCTCCTGTCCGGTCTGGGCGTTGACATAGACGATATAGTGCCGTCCGTTCTGGTCGCTGCATTTGAACTCGTGGCAGAGCACCTCGTACTGGCCGGAGGTGGGGATGAGGGCGGTCTGGACGGAGAGAATCTCCAGCAGGGGGCTGACCGCCTGGGCGGCCTGCTCCCGGGAGACGGCGGGCTCCTCCAGATCACGGGCGGTGTGGTTCCACCAGTAGCCGTCCGACTCGAAGCCCACCACCCGGCCGGTGTCCAGCGCCACCGACACCTTGACCAGATCGGGGTAGCACAGCACCCCGTCCTGCACGGCGGCGTAGTGGATGGTCAAAAGGCCCTGCTGGTCGATATAATAGCTCTCCTCCATGCCCTCGAAGCCCCGCTGGGCCAGGAAGTCGTCCGCCAGCGCCACCCCCTCTTCGAAGGACAGGGAGGGCTGGCCCATGGCCCGGGAGGTGAACACCTCCAGCACCTTGCCTCCCTGACGGGTGACCTCCACATAGACCTCGCCCCCGTCCAGGGAGGCGGTGAAGGCATAGGCGGGTAGCTCCCCCTCCACCGAGGAGGCGAAGGTGAACACCTCGGGCCGGAACTCCAGGAAGTCGGCGGCCGCCTGGCGGGCCTGCTCCTGGGTGACCTCCTCCAGCCCCTCCAACCCCAGCGGGGTGCGCTGGGTGAGGTGCTGGGAAAAGGGGCCGTCATAGATCAGGGTGGGCACCTCGGGGAATTCCTCCTCCATGGTCTGGAAGGCGGTGCCCGCCTGCTGGGCCCCGTCGTCCCCCTGGGCGGAGGAGAGCCGGGCGGTGGCCTGCTCCAGGCTCTCCAGAGTCAGCGCCCCCTCCGCCAGCTGCAACTGGACCTGGTCCACCTTCTGGGCCAGAGCGGTGGTGGAGGCGGACAGCTGGGCCAGGCTGTCCCGCTCATCCTCGCTCAGCCCGCCGCTGCCCGCGGCGCTGGCCGACAGGGCGCAGGCAAAGTCCCCCAGCTTGGCCAGGAAGGAGGCGGTCTGCTCCAGCTCCACGTTGGCATAGGGCAGGGCGCCCAGGGCCATCTGGGCCATCTGGGTCTTGGCGTACACCTCCGCGCAGATGGAGCACAGCATGGGTCCGGAGGTGGAGTAGAGCCCCTTCTGCAGGGCGGTGTCCAGCTCGCTGACGGCGGTGGACAGCTCGGCAAAGGCGTGCTGGCCGCTCAGCGCCTGCTGCTGCTGGTACCACGCCACCTGCCGGTGCTTGACGAGGAGAAAGCCGCCCAGGACCAGGAGCAGCGCGGCCAGAAAGCTGGCCGCCCGGATCCAGGCGCGGCGGCTGAGAGAGATGGTCATCATAAATATTCGCGCCCCCTTTTGCCTTTAGCGTGGCAGAAGGGGGCGCGATTTATCCGGGTTTCAGCACAGACAAAATCTGGAGTTTGCGCGGGGCGGGCTCACTGGGCCTTCAGCATGGCGACGCCCAGGGCCAGACGGCGCAGGGTCTCCTCCCGGCCCAGGATGTGGCAGAGCTCCACCGCGCCGCCGGGGGTGACCGCCTTGCCCGCCGCGGCGATGCGCACCGGCCACATCAGGGTGGCGTTTTTCACCCCCAGTTTCTCGGCCAGGGCGATGAGGGCGTCGTGGATGCCCTCCGCCGTCCAGCCGGGCAGCGCCTCCAGCACGGGCAGCGCCGCCTCCAGCATGGCCAGGGACACCTCGCTGTTGGTCTTGGACTTTTTGTTGGTGTACAGGTCCACACCGTAGTCGGGCAGCGCGTCGAAGAAGTCCACCTTCTCCGGGATGTCGGTGAGCTTCTCGCACCGGGCCTGGAGCAGGGCGGCGATGGCGTTTGCGTCATAGGCGGGGTTCTGAACGCTCTGCCGGATGTAGGGCAGGGCCAGCTGGGCGAACTGCCCGGGGTCCATGGAGCGCAGGTAGTGGGCGTTGAAGTAGGTCAGCTTCTCCAGGTCGAAGGCGGAGGGGGACTTGGAGATGCCGCCGATGTCGAAGACCCTGGCCAGCTCGTCCAGGGTGAAGAACTCCTGCTCGGCGATCTCCCCCCGGGGGGACCAGCCCAGCAGGGTGACGTAGTTGACCACGGCGGGGGAGTAGTAGCCCATGGCCAGCAGATCCTCGTAGGAGGGGTCGCCCTTGCGCTTGGACATCTTGCGCACCGCGCCCGTCTCCGGGTCGGCGATCATCACCGAGGCGCAGTGGACATAGGTGGGCACCTCCCAGCCGAAGGCCTCGTACAGCAGATTGTACTTGGGGGCGGAGGAGAGGTATTCGCTGCCCCGCACCACATGGGTGATGCCCATGAGGTGGTCGTCCACCACGTTGGCGAAGTTGTAGGTGGGCAGCCCGTCGGACTTGATGAGCACCTGGTCGTCCAGCTCGCTGTTGTCCACCGTGATGTCGCCGTACACCGCGTCGTGGAAGGTGGTGGAGCCCGCGGGGATCTTCTGGCGGATCACATAGGGCTCTCCCGCGTCCAGCTTGGCCTTCACCTCCTCGGGGGAGAGGGACAGGCAGTGCCGGTCGTACTTGGCGTTGGGGTCCTCCCGGTGCAGGGCCTCCAGCCGCGCCTCGGTGCAGAAGCAGCGGTAGGCGTGGCCCTTCTCAATGAGCAGCTCGGCGTATTTGCCGTAGAGGTCCCGGCGCTCGGTCTGGACATAGGGACCCACCGGGCCGCCCACGTCGGGGCCCTCGTCCCAGTCCAGGCCGCAGCGGCGCATGGTGCTGTAAATGATGTCCACCGCGTCGGCCACCAGACGGCCCTGGTCGGTGTCCTCGATGCGCAGCAGGAACTTGCCCCCGGCGTGGCGGGCGATGAGATAGGTGTACAGGGCGGTGCGCAGGTTGCCCACGTGCATATATCCGGTGGGAGAGGGGGCGAAGCGGGTGCGCACCTCCCCCTTGGGGATGCGCCGCTCCATCTGCTCGAACCAGTCAAGATCCAAATTCATGGTGATTCCTCCAATCGGGGCGGCCCGCCGCCCGAACGTTCGTGTAACAACTTATTATATCCGCAAAAGCCGGGAAAGTAAAGGATATTTCCGCCCCCTGTGACCGCCGGGCCGGGCGGGGCATAGCATGGTCGTGAAGGGAGCGTGGTGGATCATGTCGGATTGCGGAAAACGGCGGGCCGCGGGGAAGGGTGCCCTGAGGGCCGCCCTCCAGCGGCTGCACCTGGTGGACCGGTGCCTGCTGGTGTTCCTGACCGTGCTGCTGCTGCAGTCGGCGTACAGCATCTTCGTGCTGGGGGACGGCGGCGGGGGCAACCGGGACATCGACATCATCGTGCGCACCTCGTCGGCGGCCATCTTCGGCTATTTTCTCAGCGCGGACCTGCGCCGGGAATCGGGCGGGACCGCGGCAGGCCCGGTATCGGCGGCGCCCGCTGCCGTCCGGCTGGAGGGGGAGAGCGCGGGGGATGGCCCGGCCATGGTCCGGATCGGCTTTGCCGCGCCGGACGGGGAGGCGGAAAGCGGAGGGACGGATGTGCCTGCGCAGAGCGGCGCGGCCGGGGCCGGGGAAGCCGGCCCGGCGGAGGACGGCCCCTGCGACCGGCAGAAGACCCTGGTGGTCACGGGCATCGGCCTGTTCTGCCTGGTGGTGCTGCTGGTGCTGCGGGATCTGCCGGAGTGGAACGAGGCGGTGGCCGCGTCTCCCGCGCTCTCCGCGGCGGCGGCCCAGTTCCGGGACTTCGTCTCGGGCTGCGTGGGCTATCTCATCGGC
The DNA here is from genome assembly GCA_944386865.1 of uncultured Oscillospiraceae bacterium. Taxonomy (GTDB): domain Bacteria; phylum Bacillota; class Clostridia; order Oscillospirales; family Oscillospiraceae; genus CALXCT01. Next base: position 6,301 of record CALXCT010000055.1, read on the forward strand.
TGCCCCACCCGGGAAGCAGGTCCGCGGGAATAAAAAAGCCGCCGCGAACGGTCTTGCCGTTCGCGGCGCTGCTGTGTCAGGAGGCGGACTGGGCATCGTCGTCGGGCACATAGAAGGAGATCAGGCGCATATGCTGTGTCCCGCTGCCGTCTGCGTGAAAATTGGGGGAATAGAGCGGGCCGGACCAGTCCAGGTAGCGCTCCGCCGTCAGGTCCTCATCGTCGGTGAGGATGAAGTGGGTGTACCGGCCGCCGGACTGGGCCTCCCGCCCAACGCTGAGGGTGAAGTGGGTGTCGCCGGGCCGGACGGACTCCTCCAGGGCCAGCAGATACTCATACCGCCTGCCGTACAGGTCGGTGCCCTCCGTGGTGAATTCCCCGTCGTTATAGTAGACCGTGTACCCCGAGCCGTCATAGAACAGGTCGAACACCCCATAGGGGGAGGGCTGGAGGGCGCCGTCCTCCTCCCGGCAGAAGAGCAGCCGGACGAAGGCGGACTCACCCGCCCGGGCGCGCTCCAGGAAGCAGTCCCAGGACGCCTGGCCGGAGAGGATATCCCCGTCCTCGACGGCCAGCGCGTTGCGTACCAGAAGAATGCGCTCGTCCCCTTCGGCCTGCTCCATGGTGTATCCATCCGGCAGCAGGCCGGGGGTAAGGATGTCCGCCTGATCGCCGGTGTTGGAACAGCTGCTCAAGAGCATGGTCAGCGCGATCAGACCCAGTGCCATTCGTGCCCGCATCGAATCTTCCTCCCATCTGCGCCCCGTGGCTGGCTGTCCGCCCAAAACCAAATCGAAGCCCGGCGCAGCGGGTTCGATTTGGGGAGGAGCAGCGGCATGAGCACGTTCTGACTTTAAAAAAAGTCGGAGAAAGCGATATGAGGCTTGCTCCGACTGGTACGCCCGAAGGGACTCGAACCCCCAACATTCAGAACCGGAATCTGACGCTCTATCCATTGAACTACGGGCGCATAGGATTTGCTTTCCATGAAAGCTTATCTATTGTAGCAGGTTTTTTCCGCTTTGTAAAGAGCAAAAAGAGAACAATTTTCCCGGACGGAGGGCCGGGCGGGGAAAACGCGGAAAATAATCGGCCTAAACTCTTGTCCGGCAGGGGTTTCGATGGTATAATATTTCGACATAAATTCTCGCCTCCGGGCCGGACGGCGCGCCGGGGGGAAAGGGACGGATCGATATGACATATAAAGAGGAATTCATCGCCTTCATGGTGCGCTCCGGCGTGCTTACCTTCGGGGACTTCACCACCAAGTCGGGCCGCAAGACCCCCTATTTCGTGAACACGGGCAACTACAAGACCGGCGCCCAGGCCGCCAAGCTGGGCGACTACTACGCCGCCTGCATCCAGGAGAACCTGCCCCAGGGCATCACCGCCCTGTTCGGCCCCGCCTACAAGGGCATCCCCCTGGCGGTCACCGCCGCCGCCTCCCTCTACCGCAACTATGACCGTGACCTGCCCTACTGCTTCAACCGCAAGGAGGCCAAGGATCACGGCGAGGGCGGCTCCATGGTGGGCTACAAGCCCCAGGACGGGGACGATGTGGTCATCGTGGAGGATGTGGTCACCGCCGGCACTGCTGTCCGGGAGACCATTGAGCTCTTCAAGCATGTAGCCGACGTCCATATGAAGGCGCTTATCGTCTCCGTGGACCGGATGGAGCGGGGCACCAAGGATTGCTCTACCCTGGATGAGCTGCGGGAGGACTACGGCATTTCCGTCTACCCCATCGTCACCGTCAAGGAGATCATCGCCTTCCTCCACAACCGGGAGATCGACGGCAAGGTGTATATCGACGACGAGATGAAGGGCAAAATGGAGGCCTATCTGAAGGAGTACGGCGCCCGGTAACAGGCGGGATGATGTGGGCATCGTCCCCTATGGTCGTTTTACTTGTACGGGGCGGATGCCCTCATCTTCCCGTCCCCATTTGGTTGAAAAAGGAGGCTCGGCCATGGGCGCTCACGACGGCCACCGCCAGCGGCTGAAAACTGAATTTCTGGCCCGGCCGGACTCCTTTCCCGACCACAAGCTGCTGGAGCTGCTGCTGTTCTACGCCAACCCCCGCAGCGATACCAACCCCCTGGCCCATGAGCTGATAGAACGGTTCGGCTCCCTGGCAGGGGTACTGGACGCCACCCCGGAGGAGCTGCAAAAGGTCAAGGGGGTGGGGGAGCACGCCGCCGTCCTCTTCAAGGCGGCCAAGGAGCTGGCGGGCCGCTACCTGGCCGCCCGCACCAGTATGGACGAGATCGCCCGGAACAGCAAGGACTACTACCAGATCCTCCGTCCCCACTTCTTCGGGGCCCGAAACGAGCAGGTCTGCCTGCTTTGCCTGGATGGCAAGCGCAAGGTACTGGGGGTACGCAAGCTGGGCGAGGGCAACGTCAACGCTGTCCACGTCACCACCCGCCTCATCGCCGAGGCCGCCCTTTCCCTTAACGCCTCCGCCGTGGTGCTGGCCCACAACCACGTGTCCGGCATCGCCCTCCCCTCGGATGACGACGTGGCCACCACCCGGAGCCTGGCCCCCTTTCTGGCCCGGATGGGGGTGGAGCTTTTGGACCACGTGATTTTCGTGGACGACGATATGGTATCCCTTCGGGACAGCGGATTTTATCAGCCCTAGGGCGGGGAAATTCCCCGCCCTTTTTTCTCCCCGGCAGTTGCATTAGAACATTTGTTTTGATACAATACCCTTACGAGGTGATGGTATGCCCAAGTTTGAAGTGGTCAGCGAATACAAGCCCGCCGGTGACCAGCCCCAGGCCATCGCCGCCCTGGCGGCGGGCATTGAAAACGGTTTGGACGAACAGACCCTGCTGGGGGTCACCGGCTCGGGCAAGACCTTCACCATGGCCAAGGTCATCGAGGCGGTGCAGCGGCCCACCCTGGTACTGGCCCACAACAAGACCCTGGCCGCCCAGCTGTGCGCCGAGTTCAAGGAGTTTTTCCCCCACAACGCGGTGGAATACTTCGTGTCCTACTACGACTACTACCAGCCCGAGGCCTACATCCCTCACACCGACACCTTTATCGAAAAGGACTCTGCCATCAACGAGGAGATTGACCGGCTGCGGCTGGCGGCCACCGCCTCCCTGATGGAACGGCGGGACGTGATCGTGGTGTCCTCGGTGTCCTGCATCTACGGGCTGGGCGAGCCGGAGGACTTTGCCAAGATGATGGTCTCTCTCCGGGTGGGGGCCACCCTGGAGCGGGACGAGCTGCTGCGCCGGCTGGTTGATATCCGCTACGAACGCAACGACATCGCCTTTGAGCGCAATATGTTTCGGGTCCGGGGGGATACGGTGGAGATCTTCCCAGCCTACTGGAAGGATTCCGCTATCCGGGTAGAGTTCTTTGGGGACGAGATCGACCGGATCTCCGAGATCAACGTGGTCACCGGCGCCCCCATCCGGCGGCTCACCACCATCCCCATCTGGCCCGCTACCCACTATGTCACCCCCAAGGAAAAGATGGATGCCGCCGTCCAGGAGATCTACAAGGAGCTGGAGGAGCGGGTGGCCTTCTTCGAGAAGGAGGGCAAGCTCATCGAGGCCCAGCGCATCAAGCAGCGCACCATGTACGACGTGGAGATGATGCAGGAGCTGGGCTACTGCACCGGCATCGAGAACTACTCCCGGGTCATCGAGGGCCGCCCCGCCGGGTCGCCCCCCCACACCCTGCTGGACTACTTCCCCAAGGATTTCGTCCTCTTTATTGACGAGAGCCACGTCACCCTCCCCCAGGTGCGGGCCATGTACAACGGCGACCGGGCCCGCAAGACCTCCCTGGTGGACTACGGCTTCCGCCTCCCCTGTGCCTTCGACAACCGGCCCCTGAAATTTGAGGAGTTCCAGACCCGGCTCAACCAGGTGGTGTACGTCTCCGCCACCCCCGGGGAGTACGAGCGGGAGCGCTCCGGACAGATCGTGGAGCAGGTGATCCGCCCCACCGGCCTGCTGGACCCCCGCACCGAGGTGCGGCCGGTGGAGGGCCAGATCGACGACCTCATCGGGGAGATCAACGACCGCACCACCCGCAAGGAGCGGATCCTGGTCACCACCCTCACCAAGAAGATGGCGGAGGACTTGACCGCCTATCTCACCAACGCGGGCATCAAGGTGCGCTATATGCACCACGATATCGACACCATCGAGCGCATGGAGATCATCCGGGACCTGCGGCTGGGCACCTTCGACGTGCTGGT
>CALXCT010000056.1 GCA_944386865.1 uncultured Oscillospiraceae bacterium
GGCCGACCCCTACCTGCCCCTGAAGATGCGCCAGGGCCGGGAGAAGGAGATCGTCAAGTGCCTGCGCTGCAACGGCTGCTTCGGCGAGAGCGTGGAGACCGGCATGAACTCCTGCGCCGTCAACCCCGTCATCGGCAACGAGTACAACGACTGGATCGCCCGCACCCAGCCCACCACCCCCAAGAAGGTGATGGTGGTGGGCGGCGGCCCCGCCGGCATGCAGGCCGCCCTCACCGCCAAGGAGCGGGGCCACGAGGTGGAGCTGTACGAGGCCACCGGCTCCCTGGGCGGCGCGCTGAAGTTCGCCCGGCACGTGGACTTCAAGTACGGCCTTTATGACTATGTGCAAGTGCAGGAGTACAAGCTGCGCAAGGCGGGCGTGCCCATCCACCTGAACACCCCCGTCACCCGGGAGCTGGTGGAGCAGAAGGCCCCCGACGTGCTGCTCATCGGCGCGGGCGCCAACCCCATCATCCCCCGGCTGCCCGGCATTGACAGCGCCAAGGTCTTTACCGCCGGCGACTCCTACGGCCAGGAGGAGAAGCTGGGCGACACCGTGGTGGTGCTGGGCGGCGGCATGGTGGGCTGCGAGACGGCCGCCCATCTGGCCCGGCTGGGCAAGAAGGTCACCGTGGTGGAGATGCGCGACGCGGTGGCCAAGGACGCCGACTGCTTCGGCGGTACCGCCATCCTGGTGGATATGCGCAAGAACAACGTGCAGTTCATGTGCGACACGGTGGGCAAGGAGATCACCGCCCAGGGCCTGGTGGTCACCACCAAGGACGGCAAGGAGCAAACCCTCCCCTGCGACAGCGTCATCAACGCGGTGGGCTACAAGTCCGACGACTCCCTGTTCCTCCAGCTGTTCGACGCCGCCCCCGTGGTGCAGATGATCGGCGACTGCCGCAAGCCCGGCAAGGTGAAGAATGCGTCCTCCGACGGCCACTACGTGGCCCTGGATATCTGACGCCCCCATACAAGAACAAGGAGGAGTGCGAACATGAAGGCAGTGCTGTACCTGGGGAAGGGCCAGGTGGGCGTGCGGGAGATCGAGAAGCCCCCCTGCCCCCCCGACGAGGTGATGGTGAAGATCGAATACTGCGCCCTGTGCGCCACCGACGTGCACCTGGTGACCAACGGGCTGTTCGGCGTGACCGAGCCGCTCACCCTGGGCCACGAGATGTCGGGCACCGTGGTGGAGATCGGCCCCGAGGTGCCCCAGGGGCTGTTCCGGCTGGGGGACAAGGTCACGGCCAACCCCGTGCCCAGCTGCGGCGTGTGCCCCCAGTGCCGGAAGGGGCTGCCCCAGCACTGTGAAAAGGCGGCCTTCAACCCCGCCAACCGGCCCATGAACGCCATGGCCGAGTACCGGAGCTACCCGGTCAAGCAGCTGTTCAAGGTGCCTGACGAGATTCCCTTCGAGCACGCCTGCCTGGTGGAGCCCATCACCACCGCCAGCCGGGGGCTGTCCCTGGCGGACCCCGCCATGGGCAGCACGGTGTGCCTGTCCGGCGCGGGCAGCATCGGGCTGATCATGCTCAACCTGCTCAAGTACCGGGGCCTTGCCCGGATCACGGTGATCGACCCGGTGAAGGAGAAGCGGGAGCTGGCCCTGGAGATGGGGGCCCAGTTCGTCATCGACCCCGCCTCCCAGGACGTGGAGGCGGAGGCCATGCGCATCACCGACGGGCTGGGCTACGACACCGTGTTCGAGATGTCCGGCGCCCGGAGCGCCGCGGAGCTGTGCCCCAGACTGGTGGGCCACGGCGGCACCATCGAGTATTTCGCCGTCTACCCCGAGGACTACCAGCTCCCCCTGAACCTGTTCGACATGTTCAACAAGGAGGCCCGGGTGCAGTTCACCTTTACCAATCCCACCCTCTACCCCAGGAGCATCGAGCTGCTGCGGGTGCTGGACATGGACCGCATCGTCGGCCCGGTCTACGAGCTGGACGACGCGCCCCGGGCCTTCGAGGACTTCAAGAAGGCGAAATATCCGAAGCTGCTCATCCGCTGCAATCAGGACCCCCGCCCGTGACGGGCGGGGGTCTCCCCGACCGATCAACAAAAGAAAGAGGAACCGACTATGGCAAGATACACCATCCGCCAGCTGGAGCTGGGCTACGATCCCGCCTTCCCCCTGGGCGTCGCCTTCGACATGTGGGACCACGCCGGGGAGCAGGCCTACTCCCCCTTCACCGTCACCCTGCTGGAGGGCGAGGGACACAAGATCCTGTTTGACTGCGGCTTCGACCCGGACAGCGGCTTTGCCAGGGACAAGATCGCCCAGGAGCACGACCAGAACTGCCACAGCACCGCCCAGGTGCTCCGGGCCAACGGGGTGGCGCCAGAGGAGATCGACACGGTCATCGTCAGCCACTGCCACTGGGACCACCTCAACGGTCTGAAGTACTTCCCCCACGCCGCCGTCTACGTGCAGGAGGAGGAGGTGCGGCTGTGGAACCAGGCCATGCAGCGGGAGACCTTCCCCACCACCCACAAGATGGTGGTGGACCGCACCAGCCTGGCCCTGCTGACCCAGTGGATGAAGGAGGGCAAGGTGACCGCCCTGCGGGGAGACGCGGACGACATCCTGCCCGGCCTGCACATCCGCCGGGCCGCCGGGCACAGCTTCGCCCAGAGCCTGCTGTTCGTGGACGACGAGCGGTGCCGGTGCGCCGTCATCGGCGACGCCGCCATGCGCCCCGAGAGCTTCCGGGGCAGCCTGGGCCTGCCCTGCTACCTGCCCAACCTGAAGTTCGCGGTGGGCACCATCGGGGACATCACCGTCTCCTACGACCGGATCCTGGCCTGGGTGGACGGGAAGGTGGAGCATATCTTCATGAGCCACGACGGCACCCTGCCCGACAAGCGCCCCGCCCGGGAAAACGCCCTGGGCCTGCGGGCCTTCACCCTGCTGGACTGAAGGCCGGAAACCGCCCGCCCCGAAACCGGAAAAGCACCCGCCGCCGGCGGGTGCTTTTTGTCTGCCGCCGCGGCGGGGCGGAGCCCTCCTATCTCAGCAGCTCGTCATAGGTGGTGCCCAGCACGTCCCGGAGCCCCCTGAGCTGGGTGGCCTGGATGTGCTGCGTCCCCCGCTCGATCTTCACCAGCGTCTCCCGGGTCATGGACACCCCCAGCAGCTGCAGCCGGCGCACCAGCTCCGTCTGTCCCAGCCCCTTCGCCAGCCGGAGCCTGCGGATGTTCTCCCCCACCCGGATCTCGTCCTGCTTGATCTTCTGCTCCCCCATACCGCACCTCTTGAAATCGAACCAAAACCGGTCCTTTTTTTCTTGATTGTAGAGAGTTTTTCTGGTATGATGGGACCAGTATTGGTCCACGAGGGGGGGTGCCCTGTGAAAGAGGCGGCGATCCGGCTGGAGGACGGGCTCTACGAGTTTTACCGGGATCTCGGCCGGGCGGCAGGCGGGCGCAGCGCCGAGTCGGTGATGGCCGACACCCTGCGCTGGGTGGCGGAAGAGCTGGCCCGCCGGGGCGGGGCGGAGCCGGAGTGACTCCGCCCCCCTTCTCCTTGCAATCCCCCGCGGGGGATGATATAATGACCTGCGCGGCTCCGGCCGCAAATTTGCGCTGCATCCGCCAAGCGCGGAGCGGCAGCAGGAGGAATTGAATATGGAACACAAGCAGAACAAGCCGAACCTGAAGTATCTGATCCAGCTGGCCCTGCTCACCACCATCCTGTTGGTGATGAACATCACCGGCCTTGCCATGATCCCCCTGCCCGGGCAGTACGCGTCCATCATGACGGTGCCCGTGGCGGTGGGCGCCATCATGATGGGCCCCCTGGCGGGCGCCATCCTGGGCGGCGTGATGGGCTGCATCAGCTTCTACACCGCCGTCACCACCGGCTTCAGCACCCTCTTTCTGGCGGGCTACACCGGCGGCACCGTGGTGGCCCTGAGCCTTCTGAACACCATCGTGCCCCGGGTGCTCATGGGCCTGTGCACCGGCCTTATCTACCGCCTGGCCCGCCGGCTGGACAAGCGGGACATCCTCTCCTACTACATCGGCGGCATCGCCGCCCCCCTGCTCAACACCCTGTTCTACATGACGGTGCTGGTGCTCATCTTCCTCAACGCCCCCACCCTCCAGAACCTGCTGGGCGAGGAGCTGATGGCCGCCTTCCGGGACAATATCCTGCTGTTCGTGGCCGCCTATGTGGGCATCCAGGCCGTCCTGGAGGCGGTGGTGGGCTGCCTGATCAGCGGCTCGGTGTGCAAGGCCCTGCGGGTGGTCCTGAAGCGGTAAAGGAGGCAGGCGGCATGAAGGAGATCGGCATCATGGAGGTGGGCGGCTTCCGGATCGGCCACGCCCAGGACGAGGCGGCCGCCACCGGCTGCACCGTGCTGCTGTGCGACCGGATGAGCCCCGCCGGGCTGGACGTGCGGGGCGGCGGCCCCGCCTCCCGGGAGTCCCAGATCCTCGCCCCCGTGGCCCAGGCCGACGCCATCAACGCCGTGCTCCTGTCCGGGGGCAGCGCCTTCGGGCTGGACGCGGCGGGGGGCGTGCAGAAGTACCTGGAGGAGCGGGGCATCGGCTTCGACGTGGGGGTGACCCGCGTCCCCCTGGTCAGCCAGTCCTGCCTGTTCGACCTGGGGGTGGGCCGGATGGACGTGCGGCCCGACGCCGCCATGGCCTACCGGGCCTGCCAGAACGCGGGCCATGACGCCCCCGCCGAGGGGAACGTGGGCGCGGGCACCGGCTGCACCGTGGGCAAGTACCGGGGCATGGCCCGGGCCATGAAGTCGGGCCTTGGCACCTTCGCCCTCCAGGCCGGCCCGGTGAAGGTGGGCGCCCTGGCGGCGGTGAACGCCCTGGGGGACATCTACGACGGCCCGGAGCGCATCGCCGGACTGCGCACCGCCGACGGCGCGGCCCTGTCCTCCACCCTGGACGAGCTGCTGGCCGATGCGGCCGCCGCCCCCGCCAACTTGTTCACCGGCAACACCACCCTGGGCATCGTGGTCACCAACGTGAAGCTGGCCAAGACCCAGCTGACCAAGGCGGCGGGCATGGCCCACAACGGCTTCGCCCGGGCCATCCGCCCGGTGCACACCATGGCCGATGGGGACAGCATCTACGCCCTGAGCACCGGGGACGTCCCCGGCGACGTGAACACGGTGGGGGTCATGGCCGCCCTGGCCATGGAGCGGGCCATCGTCCGTGCCGTCCGGGCCGCCCGGCCCGCTTACGGCCTGCCCGCCTGCGGCTGTCTCCCCCGCCGGACCTGACCGGCCCCCAGACAGACCATCCCCCCGGCGGCCCTCCCTCCAGAAGGCCGCCGGGGGCTTTTTCCCTGCCCGCGGGAGGGCGGAGACACCCCCCGCCGGCTCCGCGCCCTCCGCCGGAGCGCCCGCCCGGGACCTGGCCCGCTGTCCGCCCTCCCCCGCCCGGGGCCCGGCGCGTTTTCCGCCCACGCCGCCCCGAAAATCCCTCCTTCCCCTTGCATCGGGCGGCAAAATCCCATATAGTAAAAGGACACACCCCCACCCGCCGGCGCGGGCTGGGGCTTTCCGTGCTTGTGAGTATCCATATTTTTCCTTGTTGAGGTTATGTCATGAAACTGCTTGCATCCATGCTCCAGAGTCTGCCCGAGTTCGGTCGGCTGACGGCCGCCATCGAGGCCGGCGCGTGCCCGGCGGCGGTATCCGGGCTGGCGGCGGTCCACCGGGCCCATTTCGCCGCCGGGCTGCGGCTGGGAGGCCGGCCGGTGGTGGTGGTCTGCGCCGACGAGCTGGAGGGGCGGCGGCTGGCGGAGGATCTGTCCGCCCTGGCGGGGGAGGAGGCCCCCCTGCTCACCGCCCGGGAGTTCACCTACCACAACGCCGCCACCGTCTCCCGCCAGTGGGAGCACCGGCGGCTGGCCCTGCTGGCCGGGCTGAGCGAGGGGCGCTTGCCCCTGCTGGTGTGCACGGTGGAGGCCCTGCTCCAGCCCACCATCCCCCCCGCCCTGCTGCGGCGCACCGTGGGGCGGCTGGAGCTGGGGGGGCAGTATGACCTGAACCAGCTGGCCCAGGCCCTCACCGACGGGGGCTATACCCGCTGCGAGCAGGTGGAGGGAGTGGGCCAGTTCGCCCTGCGGGGGGGCATCCTGGACTTCTACTCCCCCGACCAGCCCCAGCCGGTGCGGGCGGAGTTCTTCGGGGACGAGCTGGACTCCATGGGCTATTTCGACATCGCCACCCAGCGGCGCACCGCCAACCTGACGGCCGCCGCCTTCCTGCCCGCCGCCGAGACCCTGCCCCACCTGGCCCCCGGGGGGCTGGCGGGGCTGACGGCCCAGCTGGAGCAGCTGCTGCCCAAGGCCTCCCCCGAGCTGCAGGCCACCCTGCGCCGGGACCTGGAGTCGCTGGAGAACGGCCACATCTTCCCCGCCGTCGACCGCTACCTGCCCCTCATTTACCCCGAGACGGCCACCGCCGCCCACTACCTGCCCCCCGACGCGGTGGTGATCTTTTCGGAGAGCAGCCGGGTGGCGGAGCGGGCGAAAAATTACGCCTGGCAGGACCAGGAGGACCGGAAGGCCCTGCTGGAGACGGGGGTGCTGGCCCCGCCCTGCGCCCGGCCGGGGCCGGACTTCGAGCAGCTCAACGCCCTGCTGGCCGACTGGCCGGTGGTCTATCTGGACCCCTTCCCCCTGTCCTCCTATCCCGCGCCCCCCCGGTGCCTGCTGTCGGTGACCGCCAAGCAGCTGCCCACCTACGGCACCAGCCTGGAGACGGCGGTGTCCGACCTCTCCCACTACCGCAGCGCCGGGGCGGAGACGGTGGTGCTGTGCGCCGGGGAGCAGCGGGCGCTGAACCTGCACGCCCTGCTGCGGGAGCAGAAGCTGCCCGCCGCCGTGGACTTCAAGCTGGGCCGCCTGCCCGGGCCGGGGGAGATCCTCCTCACCGTGGGCGCCCTGTCCGCCGGGATGGAGTACCCGGGGATCAAGCTGGCGGTGCTGGCCGAGGGCCGGGGGGGCGCGGCCGCCCGGAAGCCCCGGCGGCCCAAGGCCGACTCCAGCCGCCGGAAGCTGCAGAGCTTCACCGACCTGTCCCCCGGCGACCTGGTGGTCCACGAGCACCACGGCGTGGGCCGCTTTGTGGCCATGGTCAAGCTGCCCGCCGACGGGGTGGAGAAGGACTACCTGAAGATCGCCTACGCCGGCACCGACGTGCTCTATGTCCCCGCCACCCAGCTGGACCTGGTGTCCAAGTACATCGGCGGGGGCGAGGACGCGCTGGAGACCAAGAAGCTCTCCAAACTGGGGGGCGGCGACTGGGAGAAGGCCAAGGCCCGCACCCGCAAGGCGGTCCAGGACCTTGCCAAGGGGCTCATCGCCCTGTACGCCGAGCGGCAGCGCCGGCCGGGCTTCTCCTTCTCCCCCGACTCCCCCTGGCAGAAGGAGTTCGAGGAACAGTTCGAGTATGTGGAGACCGACGACCAGCTGCGCTGCATCGCCGAGGTGAAGGCGGACATGGAAAAGCCGGTGCCCATGGACCGGCTCCTCTGCGGCGACGTGGGCTACGGCAAGACGGAGGTGGCCTTCCGGGCCATCATGAAGTGCGTGCTGGACGGCAAGCAGGCCGCTATCCTGGTGCCCACCACGGTGCTGGCCCGGCAGCACTACCTGTCCGCCGTGCAGCGCTTCGCCAGGTTCCCGGTGAACATCGAGGTCATCAGCCGCTTCCGCACTCCCGCCCAGATGAAGCAGGCCCTGCGCCGGCTGGAGGACGGGGGCATCGACCTGCTCATCGGCACCCACCGGCTGTTCCAGAAGGACGTGCGCTTCAAGGACCTGGGCCTGCTGGTGGTGGACGAGGAGCAGCGCTTCGGGGTGACCCACAAGGAGAAGCTCAAGCAGCTCGCCCGCCAGGTGGACGTGCTCACCCTGTCCGCCACCCCCATCCCCCGGACGCTGAACATGGCCCTCTCGGGCATCCGGGACATGTCGGTCATCGAGGAGCCCCCCCAGGACCGGCAGCCGGTGCAGACCTATGTGCTGGAGCACGACTGGTCGGTGCTTGCCGACGCCATGCGCCGGGAGCTGGAGCGGGGCGGGCAGATCTACTACCTCCACAACCGGGTGGAGACCATCACCCGGGCCGCCGCCCGCATCCGGGAGCTGCTGGGGGAGCAGGTGACGGTGGACATCGCCCACGGCAAGATGAGCCAGGACGAGATCGACCAGGTGATGAGCCGCATGACCGACGGCGAGGTGGACGTGCTGGTGTGCACCACCATCATCGAGACGGGCATCGACATCTCCAACGTGAACACCCTCATCATCGAGGACGCGGATAAGCTGGGCCTGGCCCAGCTGCACCAGATCCGGGGCCGGGTGGGCCGGTCCAGCCGCCGGGCCTACGCCTACCTCACCTACCGCCGGGGCAAGGTGCTCACCGAGGTGGCCGCCAAGCGCCTGGGCGCCATCCGGGAGTTCGCCGAGTTCGGCTCCGGCTTCAAGATCGCCATGCGGGACCTGGAGATCCGGGGAGCGGGCAACCTGCTGGGGCCGGAGCAGTCGGGCTTCCTGATGAGCGTGGGCTACGATATGTACCTGAAGCTGCTGGAGGAGGCGGTGCTGGCCGAGCAGGGCCTGCCCGTCCCCCAGCGCACTGAGTGCGCCGCCGACCTGTCGGTGTCGGCCAACATCCCCGACCGGTACGTCCCCTCCCCCGAGCAGCGCATGGACCTGTACCGGCGCATCGCCCGCATCCGGGGGGAGGCGGACGCCGACGACCTGATGGATGAGCTCATCGACCGCTACGGCGACCCTCCCCGGCCGGTGAACAACCTGATCTCGGTGGCCCTGCTGCGGGCCGCCGCGTCGGACAACGGCATCTCGGACATTGGGCAGAAGGGGCTGACGCTCAGCTTCCAGCTGGCCCGGTTCGACCTGCAGCGCGTGTCCGAGCTGTGCGGCCAGACGGCCTACCGCAACCGCCTGCTGTTCTCCGCCGGGGAAAAGCCCTCCCTCGCCCTGCGCCTGCGCAAGGGAGAGGACGCCCTGCGCGCCGCCCAAAAGCTGGTGGAGGACTATGCCCGCACGGCACAGCCCCAGGCCGGGGCGTGACCCCCTCCGCCGCAGAAAAAAGCCGCCCCGGGACAGTGGTCCCGGGGCGGCGCTGTTCTGTTTGGGAGGCGCGGCTTTCAGTTGAAGCGGTTCATGGCGGTGTCCGCCCCGTGGGAGAGCAGGCACTCCACCGCGTCCGCCGCCCGCTTCACCGCCGCGTCCATGGTCTTCTTGTCCTCCCCCTGGAGCTTGCCCAGCACCCAGTCGGCCATGTCGTAGTCGGGATGGGGCTTGTCCCCCACCCCCACCCGCAGGCGGGGGAACTGGTCGGTGCCCAGGTGCTGGATGATGCTCTTGAGCCCGTTGTGCCCCCCGGCGCTGCCCCCCTTGCGGATGCGCAGCTTGCCCAGGGGCAGGGCGGTGTCGTCCGAGAGGACCAGCACGTGGTCGGGGGGGACCTTGTAGAAGTCCGCCGCCGGGCGCACCGCCTCCCCCGACAGGTTCATAAAGGTCACCGGCTTCATCAGCAGCACCTTCTGACCGCCCAGCCGGACGGTGTTGGTCAGCGCCTTATGCTTCAGCTTCTGCACCGGCACGTCCAGCCGGCCGGCCAGCTCATCCACCACCAGAAAGCCCACGTTGTGCCTGGTGTTCTCAAATTTCTCCCCCGGGTTGCCCAGCCCCACCACGAGCCAGTCCACCCCGCCGGAGCGGTTTCCAAACAGCATGGGGATCACCTGCCTGAACAAAATGGAGCCGGGGCGGGCCGGCGGGCCCGCCCCGGTCTATGTAGAAAGAGATACGCGGTCACAGGAACAGCTTGGAGACGGAGGTCTCCTCGTAGATGTGGGCGATGGCCTCGGCGAACATGTGGGCCACCGACAGGTACTTGATCTTGGGGCACAGCTGGCTGACATTGGCCTTGGGCTGGATGGTGTCCAGGAAGAGCACCTCGTCCAGGGCGGAGGCGCTGATGCGCTCGTAGGCCTGGCCGGAGAGCACGCCGTGGCTGGCGCAGGCGGTGACGGAACGGGCGCCGTTCTTCACCAGGGCCTCGGCCGCGTGGCACAGGGAGCCGGCGGTGTCCACCATGTCGTCCAGCAGGATGACGTTCATGTCCTTCACGTCGCCGATGATGTTCATCACCTCGGAGGAGTTGGCCTTCTGGCGGCGCTTGTCCACGATGGCCATGGGCATGTCCAGCTTCTGGGCGAAGGCCCGGGCCCGGGCCACGCTGCCCACGTCGGGGGAGACCACCATGGTCTCGTCATGCCGGTCGGCGAACTTCTCCTTGAAGTAGTTGACGAACACGGGAGAGCCCAGCAGATTGTCCACCGGGATGTCGAAGAAGCCCTGGATCTGGTTGGCGTGCAGGTCCATGGTCAGCACCCGGTCGGCGCCGGCGCGGGTGATCAGGTTGGCCACCAGCTTGGCGGAGATGGGGTCGCGGGGCTTGGTCTT
>CALXCT010000057.1 GCA_944386865.1 uncultured Oscillospiraceae bacterium
ATGGAGGCCGCCATGAAGGGCATGCTGGCCACCAAGTTCAAGGAAGTGGAGCTGGGCCAGGCCGAGGTGCGGGGGGGGTTCCGCATCACCGGCGTGGGCATGGTGGCCGGCTGCTATGTGACCAACGGCAAGATGCAGCGGGGCGCCCAGATGCGCCTGCTGCGGGACAACATCGTCATCTACGACGGGTCCATCGCCTCCCTGCAGCGCTTCAAGGACAGCGTGAAGGAGGTCGCCCAGGGCTACGAGTGCGGCATTACGTTCGAGAAGTTCCAGGACATCAAGCAGGGCGACGTGATCGAGGCCTATCTGATGGAGCAGATCGAGGTGTAAGCCGTTACCCCGGATCGCGGCGACCAGATCCCAGCCCGGCGGAGCGGGTGGGATTTGGAGAGGACGAGCAGCGAAGCGAGGGAGCGTTCGCCGCGAGGCGGACGCGAGGGATGCGGAGCTTGCGAGGACGAGATGGAGCAGAACGAGGTATGACACCTCATCCCAGTTGAATCAGACCCAGGGGCAGGGCGGGCGGTTTCGCCCGCCCTGCCTTGTGCCCCGGAGGAAAGGAGCCCGTTATGAGCCAAGTGATCCTGCTGGCCGCCGACCGTCCCCTGCCGCTCCATGAGCCGACGACCCGCCGCATCCGGACCGTCCGTTCCGGGCGGGAGACCATCCCCGTGGAGGAGGAGGGCTTCTCCGTCCGGGCCCACGCATACTACCGCGGCGCGGTGGAAGGATTGGGGCTGGAGATGAAGCCGTATCAATACGAATTGGACGTGGCGCCCGCCCGGGAGGAGGCCGCCCTGCTGCGGGACTACCTGGCGGCCCGCTGCCGCCCCGGGGAGCAGGTGGAACTGTGGAATCTGTGGGTGGGGCCCGACCGGGCAAAAAAGGTCCCGTCCTTCCGGGGCCGCCTGGCCGACCTGGATGAGCAGGCGCTGGCGCAGCTGTGTGACCCGCCCCTGCAAAACGGCCGCCCCGGCCAGTGTCGGCTGACGGTGACCATCTGATTTTGACCTGCGGGCCTCCGGGCCCGGAAAGGAGAGACCAACTATGGCGAACAATCGCATGGGACGCATCAACGAGGAGATCCAGCGGGAGCTGCCCGCCCTGGTCCCCACCGTGAAGGACCCCCGGGTCACGGGGCTGATCTCGGTGACCGCGGTGGACACCACCCCCGACCTGAAATACGCCAAGGCCTATATCAGCGTGCTGGACAAGTCGGACAGCGACCAGGTGTTCAAGGGGCTGAAGTCGGCCTCCGGCTGGCTGCGGCGGGAGCTGGGCCGCCGGCTGAACCTGCGCAACACCCCCGAGCTGTCCTTCGTCCGGGACGACTCCATCGACAAGGGCGCCCACATCCTGGAGATGCTCCGGGACCCCCAGGTGGTCAAGCCCGCCAACCCGGCCAACGCCCACATCGACCTTGACAGCGAGGAGTGAAGCAAGCATGACCGTCTCCGAGACCGCCGCGTGGCTGCTGCGCCACGACGATTATCTGATCCTCACCCACCTGCGCCCCGACGGGGACACCCTGGGCAGCGCCGCCGGGCTGTGCGCCGCCCTGCGCAAGGCGGGCAAGACAGCCGCTCTGCTGCCCAACCCTGAGACCACCGCCACCTATGCCGGGTATGTGGAGCCCTACCTGGCCCCCGAGGGCTATGAGCACCGCACGGTGGTGTCGGTGGACGTGGCCACCACCGGCCTGTTTCCCGCCAACGCCCGTCCCTACCTGGACAAGGTGGACCTGGCCATTGACCACCACCCCTCCTACGAGGGCTTCGGGGCGGAGAGCTGCGTGGACCACACCCTGGCCGCCTGCGGCGAGCTGATCTACGCCATCTGCCTGGAGCTGGGGCAGATGGACGGGGAGATCGCCCTGCCCCTCTATGTGGCGGTGTCCACCGACACGGGCTGCTTCGTCTACTCCAACACCACCCCCAACACCCACCGGGTGGCGGCCGCCCTGATGGAGTGGGGCGACTTCTACCGGGGGGTGAACAAGCGGTGCTTCCGCACCAAGTCCCTGCCCCGGCTGCGGCTGGAGAGCATGATGATGGCCGGCATGGACTTCCACGACGGCGGCGCCATCGCCATTGCCGCCATCTCCAGCGAGATGATGGAGAAAGCCCATGCCGGCGAGGTGGACGCGGAGGACCTGGCCGCCTTCGCCGGGCAGATCGAGGGGGTGCGCATCTCGGCCACCCTGCGGGAGCTGGGTCCGGAAAAGACCAAGATCTCCCTGCGCACCGACGCCAGCCTGAACGCCACCCGCACCTGTGCCCTGCTGGGGGGCGGCGGCCACGCCGCCGCCGCGGGAGCCACGGTGGACCTGCCCCTGGAGGGGGCCAAGGCCGCCGTCCTGGACGCCATCCGCCGCATCCAGCGGGAGGGCTGACCATGCCCAGCGGGATCATCGTCATCGACAAGCCTCAGGGCTGGACCAGTATGGACGTGTGCGCCAAGCTGCGGGGGGTGTTCCGGGAGCGGCGCATCGGCCACGCCGGCACCCTGGACCCCATGGCCACCGGCGTGCTGCCCGTCTTCGTGGGCCGGGCCACCCGGGCGGTGGAGTTCGCATCTGAGTCCGAAAAGGAATATCTGGCCGGATTACAACTTGGGGTTATCACCAATACCCAGGATACCACCGGCGAGGTGCTCCAGCGCCGCCCGGTGACGGCGGGCCGGGCCGAGCTGGAGGCCGCCCTGGCGGCCTTCCGGGGGGAGATCGCCCAGGTGCCGCCCATGTACTCCGCCATCAAGATCCACGGCAAGAAGCTCTACGAGCTGGCCCGGAAGGGCCGGGAGGTGGAGCGTCCGCCCCGCCCGGTGACCATCTTCCGTCTGACGGTGGAGGGGCAGCCGGGGCCGGCAGAGTACCTGCTCCGGGTGCGCTGCTCCAAGGGCACCTATGTCAGGACTCTCTGCCACGACATCGGACAGGCTCTGGGCTGCGGGGGCTGCATGAGCAGCCTGCGCCGCACCGCCGCCGCCGGGTTCGGCCTGGACCAGGCCCACCCGCTGGAGCGGGTGCTGGAGGCGGCGCGGCCGGAGGAGCTGCTGCTGCCGGTGGACGCCTATTTCGCCCGGCTGCCGGAGGTGACGCTGACCCCGGCGGAGGAGAAAAAGGTCCGCAACGGAGCGCCTGTCAGGCGTTCCGGCTTGCCGGACGGGGACTACCGGGTCTACGGCGGCGAGGGCGTGTTTCTGGCACTGGGCCGGTGCCGGGACGGCGTGCTGGGCACGGTGAAGAGCTTCTTCGAGGTGTGACCGCCCCTCCGGCGGGGGCGGAAAAATTCTGACGAATGCGGGTGAGCTGCATTGGAACTGCATACCAATACGAGACAGGTGATCGCCCTGGGCTTCTTCGACGGGGTGCACAACGGCCACGCCGCTCTGCTGCGGCGGGTGGCCCTCCGGGCACAGGAGCTGGGGGCCGTCCCCTCGGCGGTCACCTTCGATATGCACCCGGAGAACCTGATCCTGAAGCAGCCGGTGCCGCTGCTCACCTCTCCGGCGGACCGGGCGGAGCTGATGTGCCGGCTGTACGGCATCCGGGACGTGATCGTGGCCCGCTTTGACCAGAATATGATGCATATGCCCTGGCGGCAGTTCGTCACCGACTACCTGGTGGAGCAGCACGGCGCGGTCCACCTGGTGGCCGGCCACGACTTCCACTTCGGCTACAAGGGAGAGGGGGATCCCCAGCGCCTGCAGGAGCTGTGCCGGGAGCTGGGCATCGGCTGCGATATCATCCCGCCGGTGTACCAGGAGGGGCGGATCATCTCCTCCACCTACATCCGCACCCTCATCGCCCAGGGGGAGATGGAGACGGCCAACCGCTTCCTGGGCCACCCCCACAGCCTGACCGACACGGTGTCCCACGGCAGGAAGCTGGGCTCCACCCTGGGGTTCCCCACGGTGAACCTCCACGTGCCGTCGGGGGTGATCGTCCCCGCCTTCGGGGTGTACGCCACCCGGGTCTATCTGGAGGACGGGCACAGCTACGCCGCCGTGACCAATGTGGGTATGCGGCCTACCGTCAACGACGACCCCAGCAAGGTGACGGTGGAGGGTTTCCTGCTGGACTTCGACGGCGACCTCTACGGCCAGACGGTGCGCATGGAGTTTTACCGCTTCCTCCGCCCGGAGCGGAAGTTTGCAGGCCTGGATGAGCTGCGGGCGGCGGTGATGGAAAACGCTCGCCAGACCCGGGCGTATTTCGCGGAGCAGGGGTGAGCGACGGCGGCCTTTGCCGCCGCCGAGCGGGCGGAGAATGCCAGATACCGAGACGAAACAAATTGGAGCGCGGCCCATGGTCTGCGCTCCGCTTTGCTATGTGCCGAAACACAGGCGCACCGCCCAGCAGGCGGCCACGAAGCCCGCCAGATCTGCGCACAGGGCGGCAGGCACGGCGTGCCGGGTGCGGCGGCCCCCCGCCGCGCCGAAGTAGACGGCGATGGTGTAGAAGGTGGTCGCGGTGGGGCCCAGCATGACGGCGGCGGTGCGGCCCACGGTGGAGTCGGGACCGTAGGTCTGGATCAACTCGGCTCCCACCCCCAGGGCGGCCGAGCCGCTCACGGGCCGCACCAGCAGCAGGGGAACGGTCTCCGGCGGGATGCCCAGCCGGGTGAGCACCGGGGCCAGGGCCCGGGCGGCCAGCTCCAGCGCCCCCGAGGCCCGCAGCATGTACACCGCCGTCAGCAGGGCGATCAGGGCCGGGACGATGCGCGCCATCACCCCAAGTCCCGCTCCCGCGCCGTCCACCAGGGCGGAATAGACGTCCACCCGCCGCCCGGCGGCATACAGGGCCACCCCCGCCATGATCAGGGGCACCAGCATATTGAGCAATAGAGCCATCTCACTGCCTCCAGACCCGGGCCAGCAGGCGGGCGGCCGTCAGCCCCACCGCCACCGAGATGAGGGAGGCCAGCCACACCGCGGGCAGGATGTCGAAGGGCTGGGCGCAGCCCGCCGCGGCCCGCACGCTGGCCACCGTGGTGGGGATGAGCTGAAGGGAGGCGGTGTTGCACACCACCAGGGTGCACATGTCATCGCTGGCCACCCCGGGGCTTTTCCGGCTCATCCGGCGCACCGCGTCGATGCCCAGGGGGGTGGCGGCGTTGCCCAGCCCCAGCAGGTTGGCCGAGAAGTTGGCCGAGATGGCGTCCATCACCTCCCGGTCCCGCCGGAAACCCGGATAGAGCAGGCGCAGCAGGGGCAGCAGCAGCCGGGACAGCTTTTCCGCCAGCCCGCACCGCTTCATCACCTCCATCACCCCCATCCACAGGCACAGGATGCCCAGCATGGACAGACACAGCTCCACTGCGGCCTGGGCCCCCTCCATGGCCGCCGCGGCCACCTCCGGCCCCCGGCCGGTCAGCAGTCCGCACACCACGGAGACGCCCACCATCCCCGTCCAGATGATCGCCATTGCCATGGGTCCCTTCCTTTCTCCCCCGGCACGTTGCCGCGGGCGCCTGATTTCCAAAAATAACAATAATTGCCTATCGATTTTTCGCAAAAAATAATTAAAATTTTGACAAAGTCCATTGCAAGTATTGACATTCGATTACTGTATGTTATAATCGACTTAGTTCGTCTTTGTCACCTTTTGTCTTTTTTGTAGGACTTCGGTATGTTCCTGCATGATCTTTCAATTATGAAAAGGAGAGTATGCTGCAATGAAATCAACCGGAATTGTGCGTAAAGTCGACGAGCTGGGCCGGATCGTGCTTCCCATTGAGCTGCGCCGCACCCTGGACATCGCGGAGAAGGATTCTCTGGAAATCTATGTGGACGGTTCCTCCATTATTCTGAAAAAGTATCAGCCCGCCTGCATCTTCTGCGACGACGCCAAGGACGTGATCAACTTCAAGGGCAAGAACGTCTGCGCCAACTGCGTCAAGGAGCTCACCCGCTGAGTATGCCGGAAAAACACGGCCCCCCATTCCGCCGGAATGGGGGGCCGTTTCCATTTACTGCGATGTAATATCTCTCTGAATCAATACATTTAGTATATGTCGTTCCGATTGGCTGTTGGAACGGTCCAACGCCAGGCTGTACAGCTGGTTCTTTGGAATTTCCAGTTTCTTGGACACCTGCTTGACCGCGTCCCGCAGGGAGAGCCCCTGGGTCTGGAGCTGAAAGACCTCCTCCAGTGCCTGCTCGGGGCCCGCCTGTTCCTCGGGAGGCGGACATCCCCCCTCCACCACCAGGACGAACTCTCCCTTGGGCGGCGTCTGGGCGAAATGCTCCACCGCCTGGCCCAGGGTGGTGCGCAGCACCTGCTCGTGGAGCTTGGTCAGCTCCCGGCACAGGGTGATGCGCCTCTGGGGGCCGAAGGCCTCCGCCAGGTCGGCCAGGGTGGCGGTGAGCTTGTGGGGGGCCTCGTAGAAGATCATGGTGCGGGTCTCGTGCTCCAGAGAGGCAAGGTGACTTTTCCGGTTTTTCCGGTTCATGGGCAGAAAGCCCTCGAAGGTGAACCGGCCGGTGGGCAGTCCGGAGACGGACAGGGCAGTGATGAGGGCGCAGGGGCCGGGGATGGAGACCACCTCCACTCCCGCGGCGGCGCACTGGGCCACCAACTCCTCCCCGGGGTCTGAGATGGCGGGGGTGCCTGCGTCGGTGACCAGGGCGCAGCTCTCCCCGGCCAGCAGCCGGGCCAGCACCGCCTCCCCTCCCGTCTGGGTGTTGTGGCGGTAATAGGACACCAGGGGCTTCTTCAGCCCCAGATGGTTGAGCAGCTTCAGGGTCACCCGGGTGTCCTCGGCGGCGATGAGATCCACCTGCGCCAGGGTGTCCGCCATCCGCCGGGAGATGTCCCCCAGGTTCCCGATGGGGGTGGGGACCAGATACAGGGTTCCGGCCATGGTCATTCCTCCTCCGTCTCGCCGGTCAGCGCCGGCGGCAAGATGCTCAGGCCCGCCCGGCCGCCCCGGACGCACTCCAGCAGCAGGGCAAAGGGCGGGTGGCTGCGGTCGTGGTGGGCCAGCTGCAGCCGCTTGGGCTCCAGCCCCGCCCCGCGGGTCTCCTCCAGCAGATCGGCCAGCCGCTCCGGCCGGCAGCAAAGGGCGAAGCGCCCTCCTGCGGGCAGCAGCCGGGCGGCTGCCCGGCACAGCTGGGACAGGGTGAGCGATTCCTCGCTCCGGGCGGGGCCGCCGCTCGTCCCTGCGGCCAGGGGGAAGTAGGGCGGGTTGGAGATCACCAGGTCGGCCCCGGCGGCGGGCAGGGGCAGGGTGCGCAGGTCGCCGGTGAGGATCTCCCCGGAAAGTCCGTTGCGTGCCAGGTTTTCCCGGGCCAGCGCCGCGGCGGCCGGGTCCAGCTCCACCCCGGTCAGCCGGAGGTCCTCCGCCCGCTGGGCCAACAGCAGGAGCAGAAGCCCCCCGCCGCAGCCCAGGTCCCACACCCGCCGGCCGGGCCGCACGGTGGCGAACCCGCCCAGCAGCAGGCTGTCCCGCCCCAGGGGGAACACGCCCTCCCGCTGCACAAGGCGGTAGCGCCCCAGATCTTCCTCTCTCAAGCCGCCGCCCCCTCCTTCATGCTCCTTGGATTGTAGCACAGAAGGCCCGCCGGGGCAAGGGGGCCGTGCTCCGGAGCCGCCGCCGGGAGGCCGCTTGTCAGCGGCAGGGCGGGACTCCGCCCCGCAGAGACAACGCGCCCCCGCCAGGTTTTCCGGCGGGGGCGTTGCTTAGTTTGGATAGGAACGAGGTCACAGCTCCTTGCGCTCCAGGAAGGAACAGGACAGGCGGTAAGACACCCAGATGCCAGCCAGAGGCAGCAGGGGGATGAGGATGCCCAGGGCGACCAGGACCGGATCGGGCAGGGCGTCCAGCGCGTCCAGCGCGCCCAGGTAGTAGGCCCCCAAAATCAGCACGATGGGCAGGAAGATGACCACATACAGCCAGGGCCGGGCCCGCTCCGGACCCAGCTTGTAGCACAGGGGGAGCAGGATGTCGGCGTAGAACAGCCCGATGCCCAGGCAGACCACCACGGCCACCAGATTTTCGCCCACAGGCTCGCCGCTGAACAGGGAGAACAGCAGGGAGCAGGCCAGCCCCACCACGGCGGCCAGCAGGGCCACCCCCAGGGTGAACAGGTAGCGGGCGGCCACCATGGTCCGGCGGCCCACGGGCAGGGCGGCGGCGTAGCGGTCCCAATGGCTCATCTCATCATAGGAGAAGGCGCTCAGGGGCAGCATGAGCAGGACGATCTCCAGCACGGCGCTGACCACCGAGATGGGAAACAGGCCCAGCGCGGCCATCACCAGATAGAGCGCCAGGATGATGAGGTAGCTTTTCAGCTGCTTGCGCAGCACCAGCAGGTCCTTCCAGATCAGTCCGGTCATGCCTCGTTCCCCCTTCCCATCAGCAGCATGATCTCCTCCAGCGACAGCGGGTCCACCGCCAGGTCCGGGTAGAGCCGGTGGAACGCCCGCCGGTCGGCCACCAGGGCCTCGCACCCGAACTGGCCCCGGCGCACCCGCAGCAGGTGCTCGGGCCGTACGGCGGCCAGCTGGGCGGCGGTGCAGGCCACCCGGCCGTAGCGGTCCAGGATGTCGTCCTTGGAGCCGGAGAGGACCACCCGGCCCTGGTGAAGGTAGGTGATGTAGTCGGCCACCTTCTCCAGATCGGTGATGATGTGGCTGGAGATGAGGATGGCGTGGTCCTCGTCGCACACGAAGCCCAGGAATTCATCCAGGATCTCGTCCCGCACCACCGGGTCCAGCCCGGCGGTGGCCTCGTCCAAAATCAGCAGCCGGGGCCGGTGGGCCAGGGCGGCGGCCAGGGAGAGCTTCATCTTCATCCCCCGGGAGTACTCCTTCACCAGCTTCCCGCCGGGCAGGGCGAATTTGTCCAGATAGGCGCGGAACAGCGCCGGGTCCCAGTTCCGGTAGACGGGGGCCAGGATGCGCCCCACGTCCGACGCCCGCAGGGTGTCGTGGAAGAAGCACTCGTCCAGCACCACTCCCACCTCCTGCTTCCACAGCCGCTCCTCTTTCCGGTTGTCCCGGCCCAGCACGGAGATCTCGCCCCCGTCCCGGCGGATCAGGTTGAGGATGCACTTGATGGTGGTGGTCTTGCCCGCCCCGTTCTCCCCAATCAGCCCCAGGATAGCGCCGCCGGGCAAGGTCAGGTCCACATCCTGCAGGGCAAAGCCGCCGTAGGACTTGCACAGCCCGCTTAGTTCAATACTATTTGTCATAATCAGTCACCTTGATACAGTATGTTGATGATCTCGTGGAGCTCCTCCAGGGACAGACCGCCCATCCGGGCCTCGTCCACCGCCTGGGAGAGCAGCTGCTCCACCCGCTGCAGCCGGGTCTCCCGGAGCAGCTGGGGATTCTGGGGGGCCACGAAGCAGCCCTTGCCGGGCACCGAGGTGAGAAAGCCCGCCCGCTCCAGCTCCTCATAGGCCCGCTTGGTGGTGATCACCGAGATGTGGAGCTCTTTGGCCAGCAGGCGCAGAGAGGGCAGGGCGTCCCCCGCCTTCAGCGCGCCCGACAGGATCTGGGCCTTGATCTGGTCGGTGATCTGCTCATAGATGGGCTTGTCACCGGCGTTTCGCAGAATGATGTCCATGGAGGTCCCTCACAATTACTGTATATATACGGTATGCACAGTATATACGCACAGCCCGACCTTGTCAAGGGGGCGGGCGCACTTTTTTGCGGGAAATTTCTGCCGGAACAGAACAGCGCCGCGCCCCGGAGCGGGGCGCGGCGCGGAAGGGCTGGGACAAGTTTCCCGGCCGGAAGGGCACGGAGGGCTATGGCAGGCGGGTGAGGGGCGGGCCGTCCAGGGGGACGACGGCGTCGGCCAGGCGGACGGCGGAGGGCTCGTGGTTGATGAGCAGGGTGGGGACGTTCAGGGCACGGATGGCGGTCATGAGCCGGGCCTGCCGGGCGGGGTCCACCCCGGTGAAGGGCTCGTCCAGCAGATAGATGCCGCCCCCCAGGGCCAGAGCGCGGGCCAGGGCCAGCCGCCGCTGCATCCCGCCGGAGAGCTGGCTTGGGAAGCGGTCCTGCTCCCCCTCCAGCTCGGCCAGGGCCAGCCAGCGGGGCAGCTCGTCCCGCCGGGCGGGGGGGAGCACGTCGGTGATCTGCTCGCCCACGGTGCGCCAGGGCAGCAGGCGGTTCTCCTGAAAGAGGATGGCGGGGTGGGCTGGCAGGCCGGTGATCCGGCCGCCTTGGGGCTTCTGCAGCCCGGCCAGCACCCGGAGAAGGCTGGTCTTGCCGCAGCCCGAGGGGCCGGACAGGGCGGTGATCCCCTCCCCGGGCAGCTCCAGGCTGAACCGGTCCAGCACCAGCTTGTCCCCGTAGGCGACGGTGAGCGCTTCGATGCGGATCATCCTCCCCGCCTCCTTCCCAGCCGCCCGATGGCGGCGGTGAGGGCGCCCTCCAGCAGCAGGGAGAGGAGGATCACCGTGATGGTCCAGGCGAACAGCTGGGGGGTCTCCAGGGTGTTGCGGGCCTTGAAGACCTGGGTGCCGATGGCGAAGCGGGGCTGGCAGAGCACCTCGGCGGCCACCCCGGATTTCCAGGCCAGGCCCACGGCGGTGGTCAGCCCGGCGGTGAAGTAGGGCAGCGCGCCGGGCAGATAGACGAGCCTCAGGGTCTTCCACCGCCCGAAGCGGTAGGCCCGGGCCAGCTCCAGCAGCTGGGGATCGGTCTCCCCGATCCCCCGGGAGACGTTGGCCCAGATGACGGGCAGCACCATCAGCGCGGCGATGACGGTGGGCACCCGCCCGGTGTACACCCACAGGAGCACCAGCATGATGAAGGAGGCCACCGGAGTGGCCCGCACCACCTGGATGGCGGGGGAGAGCAGCCGGTGGGCCCAGCGGCTGGCGGAGGTGGCGGCGGCCAGCAGCACCCCCAGCAGGGTGCCCGCCGCCAGCCCGGCCAGGATGCGCAGCAGGGACAGGGCCACCGTCTGCCAGAAGGAGGCGGTGGCTGCCAGCTCCAAAAGGGAGGTGAGCACGGTGAGGGGGTAGGGCAGCAGCAGCTCGTTGCCCCGGCCTCCCATCCGCCAGTCCAGCACGCCGGCGGCCAGATGCCACACCAGCAGCCAGAACAGCAGGGCGGTCAGCGCCCGCAGCGCCCGGCGGGCGCCGTCAGGGGAGGTAGTAGAAGGCGTCATCGGGGATGGACCCTCCGATGGAGGTGGGATCGGCGGCGTAGAGCACCTCGTAGTAGCCCTGGATGCTGTCCCGCATGTCGTCCCCGGTGATGCACACCAGACTGCAGTCGGGGATGGCGGCCAGGGCGATCTGCTCGCTGGCGGTGATGCCGAACTGGGCCACCAGGGGGGCGGCCTGCTCCGGGTCGGAGGAGACGAAGTCGATGGAGGCGTCGTACTCCTCCAGGAAGGCGGCCACCGCCTCGGGGTGCTCCTGGGCGAACTGGGTGCGTACCACGATGCAGCCCATGGTGAGCACGCCGTCGGAGGTGGTCTCGTTCCACACCTCGGTCAGGTCCAGGGCGGTGCGCATATCGGGATTCTGGAGCTGGACGGCGGTGGCGGCGGGGACGGGCAGCATGCACACGTCCGCCTGGCCGGAGGCGGCCAGGGCGGTGAGCTCGTCGCTGGTCTTCCACTCCACGGTCACGTCCTCACCCGGCTCCAGGCCGTTCTCCCGCAGCAGGTAGTTGAGCACATACTCCGGGTTGGAGGCCTGGCCGGTGGCGCAGACGGTGCGCCCGGCCAGGTCGGCCACGGAGGAAATGCTGTCCCCGTCCTCCAGGATGTAGAGCACGCCCAGGGTGTTCAGGGCCAGCAGCTGCACGCCGCCCTCCGTTTTGTGGTACAGGGTGGAGGCCAGATTGGTGGAGACGGCGGCGATGTCCAGCTCGCCGTTGATGAGCTTGGGGCTGATCTCGGTGGCGGGGTCGGCGGCGATGGTGACCTCGTAGTGGTTGACGGTCTGGCCCGCCTCGTTGTCGGAGAGCAGCTTGGCCGCACCCACGCCGGTGGGGCCCTTCAGCACGGCCAGACGGACGGTCTCGCCCGCGGGCTGGGAGGGCTGGGCGGAGGGGGAGGGCTGCGCGGTCTCCTCCGGGGTGGAGGAGGGGCTTTCGGAAGGCTCCTGGGTGCCGGTGCAGCCGGCCAGGAGGGCCAGCAGCAGGGCCAGGCACAGAACGGGAGCCAGAACGAAACGCTTCATGGGGATTCCTTCTTTCCTGTAAAAATAACGTGCGACGTCCCCATTTTACACGGGGCGGGCGGAAAAAGCAAGCGGGGGACAAAAGGGAACGCGGCGCCGCCCCGGAGGGCGGCGCCGCGCGGGCGCGCGGGAACGCGCGCGTTCAGTTGAACTTGTAGATGCGCCGCACCAGGCGGTAGAGCCCCACGGACAGGCGGCGGCCCTGGTAGCCGGGGAAATTG
Source organism: uncultured Oscillospiraceae bacterium (assembly GCA_944386865.1). GTDB lineage: Bacteria > Bacillota > Clostridia > Oscillospirales > Oscillospiraceae > CALXCT01. Next base: position 12,384 of record CALXCT010000057.1, read on the forward strand.
CACACCACAGACAGGGCGCGGTACTTCATCTTGTGGAACAGCCGCTTGTTGAGGTTGGCCCGCAGGAACTCCCACAGCTCGGTCTTCTTGCCCAGGGACTCGGGGGTGCCCGAGATCATCAGGAAGATGGAAGAGATGGTCATCATCATGGCCAGATAGCTGAACATATACCGGGCCAGACGGCGCTGGGTCTTGAGCAGGGCGGCCAGGTCGTGGGACTGGATCATCAGCTTGGTCACCCGCACCTGCTGATCCACCCGGGAGACCATCACCTTCTCGTTCACCGACTGGTCGGCCCGGCCGATGAAGTAGCGGTAGAGGTCCTCGTCCATGTAGTAGATGCTCCTGACATAGGGCAGGGGCTGGTAGACGAAGATATTGTCCACGTAGAAGGTGTGCTTGGGCAGCTCCAGGCCGCAGTCGCGCAGCAGCTGGGTGCGGTAGATCACCGAGTGCATCAGCAGGTACTGGGAGGGACGGAACCGGCCGATCTCCTCCCAGGTGAAGGCCCGCTCCACGGGGAACACGTTGCGGTAGGCCATGACCTTCTGGGTGTTGTCCTCCACGTGCTCGTAGACGTAGTTGGCGATGACCAGGTCCACCGGCCGGTCCAGCACGGCGAACTCCCGCAGCCGGGCCATCACCCGGGCCAGGGCCTGCTCGTTGAGCCAGTCGTCCGAGTCCACCACCTTGTAGTACACCCCCCGGGCGTTGCGGATGCCCTGGTTGACCCCCTCGCCGTGGCCGCCGTTCTCCTGGTGGATGGCCCGGACGATGTTGGGGTACTTCTCCTGGTAGCGGTCGCAGATGGCGGGGGTGTCGTCCTTGGTGGAGCCGTCGTCCACCAGGATGATCTCGATGTCGTCCCCGGCGGTGAGCAGGGTCTGGACGCAGTGGTCCATGTAGGCGGCGGAGTTGTAGCAGGGGACGGCGAAGGTGATTACTTTGTCCATGGGGTTCACTTCCCTTTCCAGGCACGGCCCATTACTTGAGCAGATCGTCGCACAGCTGCAGCGAGCGGGCCACGATGGCATCCATATTGTAGTACTTGTACTCGGCCAGCCGGCCCACCAGGTGGAAGCCGGGGTAGCGCAGGGTCAGCTCCCGGTAGCGCTGGTACAGGGCGTTGTTCTCCGGGTTGATGATGGCGTAGTAGGGGAGCTCCCCCTCCGCCCCGGTGTAGGCCCGGGAGAGCTCCTTGACGATGGTGGTGCAGTTTTTCTTGACCTGGCCCGTCATGTGCTTGAACTCGGTGATGCGGGTGTAGGGCTGGTCCACCGTGTAGTTGACGGTGGCGCAGGTCTGGTACCACTCCATGGGGTGGGTCTCGAACTGGAAATCCAGGGTGCGGTAGGGCAGCCGGCCGAAGCGGCAGGCGAACAGCTCATCCACCGCGCCGGTGTAGATCACCGTGCCGGGGAAGGGCTCCCCCTCGAAGAACAGGTGCTCATCCCCCAGGGTGAGCAGGCTGCGGGCGTCGGTGTCCAGCCGGACGGTGATGTTGGGGTGGTCCAGCATGGCGGTGACCATGGAGGTGTAGCCCTGGGCGGGGATGCCCTGCCACTCGTCCTGGAAGTACCGATCGTCCCGGGAGAGGAACACCGGCACCCGGGCGGTGGTGTTGGGGTCGATCTGCTCGGGGGTGGTGCCCCACTGCTTCATGGTGTAGTGGACGAAGATGTGCTCGTAGACGTAGTCGGCCAGCTCGGCGATCTCCGGGTCGGTGTTCTGCCGCAGCTCCAGGATGGTCACCTTGCGCTCGGCGCCGTAGGCGTCGAGGAGCTTGCGCTCCAGCCGGTCGGCCTTGGCCTCGTCGAAGGCGATGGCCAGGGAGTGCAGGTTGAAGGGGACGGGCATCAGCTGCCCGTAGACGTTGGCCAGCACGCAGTGCTGGTACTCCCGCCAGTCGGTGAAGCGGGTGAGGAACTCAAACACCCGGCGGTCGTTGGTGTGGAAGATGTGGGGCCCGTACTGGTGGATGAGGATGCCGGACTCGTCCAGGCAGTCGTAGGCGTTGCCACCGATGTGGGGCCGCTGCTCCACCACCAGGACCCTGCGCCCTCCCTCCTCGGCCAGCCGCCGGGCCGCGGTGGCGCCAGCCAGGCCGGCGCCGATGACCAGGGTATCGAAATCGAAATTCATAGCGTCACCTAAACTCTAAGATATGTCACAAAGAAGCAACTCAGGCCAAACAGCCTGAAACATTTTATCATAGTTTTGCCCTGAAGGAAACCGCGGAAACTTTAAATTTTGATGAAAAACCGGGGGGAAACCGGGGAGATTTGCCGACAAAACGCCGGAGGCCGTGCCATGCTCCCTGTGAGGCGGGAATACGGCCCGCGCCGCCGGCCGGGGAAACTTCCCCTTCTGATTTCCCGCCGGGCGAATAGAGTGGGAGGAGAGGACTGAAAAGGAGGGGAGCGCCGTGAAGGAGGGCCGGAGCACCATGCTGTACGGCACGCTGCTGCTCACCTGCACCGGTCTTGTGGGCCAGGTGCTGGGCTTTTTCTACCGCATCGCCCTGTCCCGGATGATCGGGGCGGAGGTGATGGGGCTGTATCAGCTGATCATGCCGGTGTACGCCGTGCTGCTGTCCCTGACGGCGGTGGGGCTGACGGCGGCGGTGTCCAACCTGTCCGCCCGGTTCCACGCCCTGGGCCGCCGGGGGGCGGTGGAGCGCACCCTCACCGTCAGCCTGCGCGCCTTCCTGCTGCTGGCCCTGGTGCTGGGGGCGGGGGTGGTGGTACTGTACGACCCCATCTCCATCTGCCTGCTGGGGGACGCCCGGACCCAGCTGGGCTTGCTGCTGCTGCCCGCCTGTGTGCTGCTCACCGGGGTGGAGAACCTTCACAAGCACCAGTTCTACGGCACCGGCCAGGTGCGCGCCCCCGCCCTGGTGGAGCTGGCCGAGCAGTTCGTGCGCACCGGGGCGGTGCTGGGACTGCTGGCCGTGTTCCTCCCCCAGAACGCCGAGCGCACCGTGGGGCTGATCGTGGCGGGGATGATCCTGTGCGAGGTGTTCTCCGCCGGGACGCTGGTGGCCCTGCGCCTGCGCCAGCGGCGGCACGACACCCGCCCCCCGGGCCCGCGGGAGCCCCGTCTGGGCCGGCAGATCGCCGCCGTCGCCCTGCCCATCGGGGCCACCGCCCTGCTGGGCAACCTGCTGGGCTCGGCCAACGCGGTGCTCATCCCCGCCCGGCTGGTGGCGGCGGGGATGGAGGTGTCCTACGCCATGTCCGCCTTCGGCGTGCTGTGCGGCATGACCCTGCCCATGCTCACCCTGCCCACCGCCTTTCTGGGGGCGCTGAACCTGCTGCTGGTCCCCCGGCTGGCGGAGAGCACCGCCCTGGGACGGAAGAAGGAGGTCCACCGGCGCATCGACCGCGCCCTGCTGGCCGCCTCGGCGGTGATGCTGCCCGCCACCGCCCTGATGGCGGTGGTGGGCCCCGCCATCGGCCGTGCCCTGTTCCACGAGGCCACGGTGGGGGAACACATCCTGCCCCTGGCGGTGGGAGTGGTTTTCAGCTGTTACCAGGGGGTGCTGTCCGCCGCCCTCAACGGGGTGGGCCGTCAGCCCGCCGCCGCCCGCAACGCCCTGCTCAGCGGCGCCGTCCAGCTGGCCTTCACCGCCGCCCTCACCGGCATCCCCGGCGTGGGCCTGCGGGGCTTCGTGCTGGGCTTCGTGGCCAGCTCCCTGCTGGGCATGGTCCTCAACGCCGCCAGCCTGATGCGCGCCGTGGGCCTGCCCCTGCGGCTGTACGCCTGGTTCGCCGCTCCGGGCCTGGCCAGCCTGCTCATGGGCCTTTGCTGCAACCTGCTGTTCCGGGAGCTGTTGCGCCGGGGCCTGGCCGAACTGCCCGCCGCCCTGGGCTGCGCCCTGTTCGGCGCCGTGCTTTACCTGGCCGCCCTGTCCGCCCAGGGGGTGGGCCTGAGCGACCTGATCAGCGGCTGGCGAAAAGATGTAAAAAAATTATGAACCCTATTGCATTTATAGGAAATCGGTAGTATCATTGCGTTAGCACTCGGAGATAGAGAGTGCTAATCCTGGTTTTGAAATTTCTGCGTACACTGTGACAAAGGAGTGTGAAGCACGATGAATATGCAGCAATTTACCCAGAAGTCCCTGGCGGCCATCCAGGGGGCGCAGGAGCTGGCCCGGGAATACGGACAGCAGCAGATCGAGCAGCAGCACCTGCTGCTGGCGCTGGTGAGCGACGCCGAGGGCTTCATCCCCCAGCTGCTGGAGGCCATGGGCGTCACGGTGCCCAGCTTTGAGGCGGCGGCAAAGGCGGAGGTGGGCAAGCTGCCCAAGGTGTCCGGCGGCGGCCGGGAGGCGGACAAGGTCTACGTGGCCCAGGACGTGGACCGGGCGCTGAAGAGCGCCGAGCAGGCCGCCCAGTCCATGAAGGACGAGTATCTCTCGGTGGAGCACCTGCTGCTGGGCCTGCTGGACAGCGCCAACGGCCCGGTGAAGGAGCTCTTCCGCACCTATAACATCAACCGGGAGAAGGTCATGCAGGCCCTCTCCGCCGTCCGGGGCAACCAGCGGGTGACCAGCGACAACCCGGAGGACACCTACAACGCCCTGAAGAAGTACGGCACCGACCTGGTGGAGCGGGCCCGCCAGAACAAGCTGGACCCGGTGATCGGCCGGGACGACGAGATCCGCAACGTCATCCGCATTTTGAGCCGCAAGAGCAAGAATAACCCCGTGCTCATCGGCGAGCCCGGCGTGGGCAAGACCGCCATCGCCGAGGGGCTGGCCCAGCGGATCGTGAAGGGGGACGTGCCCGCCTCCCTGAAGGACAAGACCATCTTCGCCCTGGATATGGGCAGCCTGATCGCCGGGGCCAAGTACCGGGGCGAGTTCGAGGAGCGGCTGAAGGCCGTGCTCAACGAGGTGAAGAAGTCGGAGGGCAGGATCATCCTGTTCATCGATGAGCTTCATACCATCGTGGGCGCGGGCAAGACCGAGGGCGCCATGGACGCGGGCAACCTGCTCAAGCCCATGCTGGCCCGGGGCGAGCTGCACTGCATCGGGGCCACCACCCTGAACGAGTACCGGCAGTATATCGAGAAGGACGCGGCCCTGGAGCGGCGCTTCCAGCCCGTCATGGTGGGCGAGCCCTCGGTGGAGGACACCATCGCCATCCTCCGCGGCCTGAAGGAGCGCTATGAGGTCTATCACGGCGTGAAGATCACCGACGGGGCCATCATCGCCGCGGCCACCCTCTCCAACCGCTATATCACCGACCGGTTCCTGCCCGACAAGGCCATCGACCTGGTGGACGAGGCCTGCGCCATGATCCGCACGGAGATGGACTCCATGCCCACCGAGCTGGACATGGTCCAGCGCCGGATCATCCAGCATGAGATCGAGGAGGCCGCCCTGAAAAAGGAGACGGACAAGCTCTCCCAGGAGCATCTGGCGGAGATCCAGAAGGAGCTGGCCGAGATGCGGGACGACTTCAACGCCAAGAAGGCCCAGTGGGAGAACGAGAAGAACGCCATCGGCAAGGTGCAGAAGCTGCGCGAGGAGCTGGAGGCGGCCAACGCCGCCCTGGAGAAGGCCCAGCGGGAGTACGACCTGGAGAAGGCCGCCCAGCTGCAGTACGGCCGCATCCCCGAGCTGCGAAAGCAGCTGGACGCGGAGGAGCAGATCGCCAACGAGGGCAAGGCCAGGAGCCTTCTGCGGGACAAGGTCACCGAGGAGGAGATCGCCCGCATCATCGAGCGCTGGACGGGCATCCCCGTGGCCCGGCTGATGGAGGGCGAGCGGGAGAAGCTGCTGCACCTGGAGGACATCCTCCACAAGCGGGTGGTGGGTCAGGACGAGGCGGTGCGCCTGGTGTCCGAGGCCATCCTGAGAAGCCGCGCCGGCATCGCCGACCCCAACAAGCCCATCGGCTCCTTCCTGTTCCTGGGCCCCACCGGCGTGGGCAAGACGGAGCTGGCCAAGACCCTGGCCGAGGCCCTGTTCGACAGCGAGAAAAATCTGGTGCGCATCGACATGTCGGAGTATATGGAGAAGTTCTCCGTCTCCCGGCTCATCGGCGCCCCTCCGGGCTATGTGGGCTATGAGGAGGGCGGCCAGCTCACCGAGGCGGTGCGGCGGAAGCCCTACTCCGTCATCCTCTTTGACGAGGTGGAGAAGGCCCATCCCGACGTGTTCAACGTGCTGCTCCAGGTGCTGGACGACGGCCGGATCACCGACAGCCAGGGCCGCACGGTGGACTTCAAGAACACCATCATCATCCTCACCTCCAACCTGGGCAGCCAGTTCCTGCTGGACGGCATCGACTCCAACGGCGAGATCAGCCAGACCGCCCGGGACCAGGTCAATGAGCTTCTCAAGCGCTCCTTCCGGCCGGAATTTTTGAACCGGCTGGACGAGATCGTGTTCTACAAGCCGCTGACCAAGGAGAACATCACCCACATCATCGACCTGCTGGTGGCCGACCTGAACCGCCGGCTGAGCGACAAGCAGCTCACCGTGACCCTCACCGACGCCGCCAAGCAGTTCATCATCGACAGCGCCTACGACCCCGTGTACGGCGCCCGGCCCCTGCGCCGGTTCGTGCAGCACACGGTGGAGACCCTCATCGGCCGCAAGATCATCGCCGACGAGGTGGGCTCCGGTTCCACCCTGACGGTGGATCTGGACAACGGCCAGCTGACGGTGCGCTGAGCGGACGATGAAAACGCAAGCACGGTCCCCGGATGCTCCGGGGGCCGTGCTTTATATCAGGAAAGGCCGCCGCGGAACGGTTCCGCGGCGGCCTTTGTCTGTTTTTTGGGGAGGGTAGGCTTACAGGGCGCGGGTGGCTACCTCCTCGCCCAGCAGGACGGCGAACTCGTCCAGGGTCATGCCGCCCAGGTCCTCGCCGGAGCGGCGGCGGGGGGAGACAGTGCCGTTCTCCATGTCCCGGTCGCCCACCACCAGCATATAGGGGATCTTCTCCAGGGTGGCCTCCCGGATCTTCTTGCCGATCTTCTCGCTGCGGTGGTCCACCTCCACCCGGAAGCCCATGCCGTCCAGGGTCTCGGCCACCTGGTCGGCGTACCCTGCGGCCCGGTCGGTGACGGGCAGCACCTTCACCTGCACGGGAGCCAGCCACGCGGGGAAGGCGCCGGCGAAGTGCTCGGTGATCACGCCGATGAACCGCTCGATGGAGCCCAGCAGGGCGCGGTGGATCATCACGGGGCGGTGCTTCTCGCCGTCCTCGCCGGTGTACTCCAGCTCGAAGCGCTCGGGCATCTGGAAGTCCAGCTGGATGGTGCCGCACTGCCAGGTCCGGCCCAGGGAGTCGGCCAGGTGGAAGTCCAGCTTGGGCCCGTAGAAGGCGCCGTCCCCTTCGTTGATGACGAAGTCCTTGCCCATCTCGGTGATGGCCGCCTGGAGGGTCTGCTCGGCGAAATGCCACACGGACTCGTCGCCCATGTGGTCCTCCGGCATGGTGGACAGCTCGATCTGGTAGGTCAGGCCGAAGGTGGAGTAGATCTCGTCGAACAGCTTGACCACGTTTTTGATCTCGTCCTTCATCTGGTCGGGGGTCATGAAGATGTGGGCGTCGTCCTGGGTGAAGCAGCGCACCCGGAACAGCCCGTGCAGCGCGCCGGACAGCTCATGCCGGTGCACCAGTCCCAGCTCCGCCATGCGCAGGGGCAGATCGCGGTAGGAGTGGGGTTCGCTCTTGTACACCAGCATGCCGCCCGGGCAGTTCATGGGCTTGACGGCGTAGTCCTCCCCGTCGATGACGGTGGTGTACATATTGTCCTTATAGTGGTCCCAGTGGCCGCTGCGGTGCCACAGCTCCTGGTTGAGGATGATGGGGGTGGAGATCTCCACATAGCCGTACCGCTTGTGGCACTGGCGCCAATAGTCCAGCAGGGTGTTTTTCAGCACCATGCCCTTGGGCAGGAAGAAGGGGAAGCCGGGGCCCTCGTCGGCCATCATGAACAGCCCCAGCTCCTTGCCCAGCTTCCGGTGGTCCCGCCGCTTGGCCTCCTCCAGCTTGGCCAGGTACTCGTCCAGCTCCTCCTTCTTGGGGAAGGCGATGCCGTAGATGCGCTGGAGGGTCTCCCGGCTGGAGTCGCCCCGCCAGTAGGCGGCGTTGCAGGCGGTGAGCTTGATGGCGTTGCCCTTGATGCGCCCGGTGGAGTCCAGGTGGGGGCCGGCGCACAGGTCGGTGAACTCCCCCTGCTTGTAGAAGGAGATCACCGCGTCCTCCGGCAGGTCGTTGATGAGCTCCACCTTGAAGGGCTCGCCCTTCTCCTCCATGAACTTCACGGCCTCCGCCCGGGGCAGCTCGAAGCGCTCCAGCTTCAGCTTCTCCTTGCAGATCTTGCGCATCTCCGCCTCCAGCTCGGCCAGCTGGGTCTCGGAGAAGGGCTCGGGGGTGTCGAAGTCGTAGTAGAAGCCGTTCTCGATGGCCGGGCCGATGGCCAGCTTCACCTCGGGGTGCAGCCGCTTCATGGCCTGGGCCAGTACATGGGAGCAGGTGTGCCAGTAGGTGTGCCGGTATTCCGGGTTTTCAAAGGTGTACTGATTGTTTTCTTCGGACATGATAATACCTCCTGTCATCAGATGACGGGGTGAAAAAACGCCTCACCCCTGAGTTCGCTTCAGGGGTGAGGCGAAAAGAGCCCCACGGTTCCACCCTGCTTGCACGGTACGCGCGGTGCCCGGGAGCAGCCGGCTGCTGCGGGGGCGCGTGACGATGTGCCGCTCGTGTCCTCTGTAACGGGAGGGACCCGGCCCGGTCGTCCCGGGCGGCTCGGGAGTGGTACGGCCCGCGGTGCGGCACAGGGCGCTTGCAGCAAAACGCGCCCCTCTCTGGGTGCTCCCGCGCGGGTTCTTCTCCGTCAAAGCCGGTTTGACGCCACACAGTGTATCACCCTTTCCTGCCCCTGTCAAGGGGGGCGGGGCGGGCTCCGGCGAAGGGTCAGAAATCGGTCTCCACCGCCTGGAGCACGTCGTAGGAGCCGGCGCGCAGCTGCCGCAGGAGGGAGGGCAGCGCCTGGGCGGAGACGGCGCTGTCGTCCATGGTCACCGGGATGTCGCCGCTGCGCCGGGAGATGGCATAGAGGGTGTTGGCCGCCAGAGTGGCCGCGCTGGTGTCCGCTCCGGGGACGGCGGACACCCGGCTGCTCCAGCACAAAAGGCCGCGCTGCTCCAGCGCGCCGGTGACGGCGGCGTCGGCGCAGACCATGTAGGTGCAGGCGTGGGCCGCGTCGGACAGCAGCCGCTGTCCCTGCTCCAGCTGGGCCAGGGCGGCCTCCGTATCCTGGCCGTCCAGCGCCAGGCCCACGCTGTGGCCCGAGCCCAGGATGCGCCGGACCAGGTCCCCCTGCTGCTCCAGAAACTCCGGGGAGAGGAAGAACAGAGCGTGATAGCCGTACTGCTCCAGCGCGTCCAGGATCTGGGCCGTCCCCTCTCCCGTCCGGCACAGGAAGGCCAGGAAGACGGTGTCGGCCGCGCCGGGGTCCGGGTCCTGGGATGGGGGGACGGAGGGGGAGGGCTCCGGGTCGGGGGAGGGCTCCGGCTCGGACACGCTCTGGAGATATTCCTTCAGCCGGCTGGACATCCAGGAGGAGCCGGCGTCGATGAACTCCGCGTCGCTGAGCACGGCGGCGGAGTTGGTGACCCGGATGAGGTTGCCGTACTGGGTGATGGTGTTGCTCCGGTTCAGACCGAAGAAATCACAGGTGAATCCCAGGGGGACGTAGATCAGCCCGTTGCGGGTGATGGCCCGGGCGGAGTAGGTCTGGCCCGACTGCTGGTCCCGGGCGTTGCCCTCGTTCATGTCGTAGACCAGCATCTGGCGCAGGTTATAGATGGTCAGAGTGTTGGCCGTGCGGCTGTGGCTGCAGGACACTCCCAGACTGATACCGGTGGAGTTGGCGTCGAACACGGTATAGGGGACATAGAGGGTGCCCCCCGACACCATGGGCATGGAGTCAGCGGACAGGGGGAGCAGCCGGTCGTTGACGGCGGTGAAGTAGATCACGCCGGTGGCTGCGTTGGCCCCGGGCGCCAGACACAGGCACAGGGCGGCCGCGCACAGCAGGGCCAGCAGCTTCCGCTTCATGGACGAACTCTCCCTTCCGGACAGATTTCTGGTTTACAGCAAGGATTTTACCATAGTATAATGAGAAAAACAAGGCGGGCCTTTCCGGGAGAGGGGAGGCCCGCTGCAGATGGGAGACGATAAACATGGATTACGCGAAGGAATCGCTGAAGCTGCACTACCAGTGGCGGGGCAAGCAGGACATGGTGCCCAAGATGGAGATCCGGAACAAGGAGGACCTGTCCCTGGCCTACACCCCCGGGGTGGCCCAGCCCTGTCTGGAGATCCAGAAGGACGTGAACAAGAGCTATGAGCTCACCGGCCGGTGGAACACGGTGGCGGTGGTCACCGACGGCACCGCCGTGCTGGGCCTGGGGGACATCGGGCCCGAGGCGGGCATGCCGGTGATGGAGGGCAAGTGCGTGCTGTTCAAGGCCTTCGGCGGGGTGAACGCCGTGCCTTTGTGCATCCGCTCCAAGGATGTGGACGAGATCGTCAACACCGTGTCCCTGCTGGCCGGGTCCTTCGGCGGGGTGAACCTGGAGGACATCTCCGCCCCCCGGTGCTTTGAGATCGAGCGCCGGCTGAAGCAGCGCTGCGACATCCCCATCTTCCACGACGACCAGCACGGCACCGCCATCATCGTGGCCGCCGCCCTGATCAATGCCCTGAAGCTCGTGGGCAAGGACATCAGCCAGGTCACCGCCGTCTTCTCCGGCGCGGGGGCGGCGGGCACCGCCATCTTCCGCCTGCTCCATTCCATGGGCCTGGGGGACGGCATCATCTGCGACCGCAAGGGGGCCATCTGTTCCTCCCGTACCGACCTGAACGAGGAGAAACGCTCTCTGCTGGCCGTCTCCAACCGCACCGGCCGCTCGGGCAGCCTGGCGGAGGTGATCCGGGGTGCCGACGTGTTCATCGGCGTGTCCTCCCCCGGGGTGGTCACCGGGGAGATGGTGAAGTCCATGGCCAGGGACCCCATCCTGTTCCCCATGGCCAACCCGGTGCCCGAGATCATGCCCGACGAGGCCCTGGCCGCCGGTGCGGCGGTGGTGGGCACCGGCCGGAGCGACTTCCCCAACCAGATCAACAACGTGCTGGCCTTCCCCGGGGTGTTCCGGGGGGCGCTGGACGTGCGGGCCAGCGACATCAACGAGGAGATGAAGCTGGCCGCCGCCCGGGCCCTGGCCGGGCTGGTGGGGGACAGGCTGGCCCCCGACCATATCGTCCCCGCCGCCTTTGACGAGCGGGTGGCCCCCGCGGTGGCGGCGGCGGTGGCCCAGGCGGCCAGGGAGTCGGGCGTGGCCCGGGCCTGACGGACATGGACTGCCTGATGCTGGAGGGCAGCCGGATGACCGACCGGCGGGACGCCCACGCCCACCTGGCCCAGGTGCTGGGCTTTCCCGGAGAGGAGGGGCTGGAGCTGGAGGAGCTGGAGCAGCTGCTGATGGAGCTGGGGCCCACCTCCCTGCTGCTGGCCGACCCCCAGGACCTGCTGCCCGACGACCCGGAGTACCGGGAACAGCTGCTGGACACCCTGTACCGGGCGGCGCTGGACAACCCGCTGTTCACCTTCCGGGAGGAGCCGCGGCCATTTTAACCGTATTTTAAGAAAGACTAAAAGACCTTTTCCTCTCCGGAGGGTATACTGGGACCATGGACCGGAAGGACCTCCGGGAAAGGACGGAACAGCATGGACGTGACGTTGGAACAGGTGGAGCGGCTGCGGGAGAAGGCGGACGTGTCCTATACGGACGCCAAGACCGCGCTGGAGCAGTCGGAGGGCGACCTGCTGGGGGCGCTGATCTGGCTGGAGCAGCGGGGCAGGCTGAAGACGGACAAGGGCGGGTTCTACTCCACCGACGGCGCCGCGCCCCCGCCGCCCCCGCCCCCCGGCGCGGGGGAGCCGCCGCCCCCCAGGAAGGAGCGCCCAAGCCTGAGCGAGCTGCTGCGCCGGGCCTGGGCCGTGCTCACCGAGAACGAGCTGGAGATCTGGCGGCGGGGAAAGATGCTCTCCTCCGTGCCCCTGATCATCCTGCTGATTTTGCTGGTGATCGGCTTCTGGGTGGTCATCCCGGTGCTGGTGGCGGGGCTGTTCCTGGGCTGCCGGTACACCTTCAACGGCCCCGATCTGGGCCGGGAGGAGGTCAACGGCCTGATGGACAGCGTGTCCCAGGCGGCAGACCAGATCAAGACGGAATTCCGCAAGCATACCAAGTAGGCCCCGCGCCGGACAAGGAGGACGCCCCATGGCGGAACGGATTTTGTTGGTGGAGGACGAGGAGAAGCTGGCACGGATGGTGGAGATGGAGCTGCACTATGAGGGCTATGAGGTGGAGAAGGCCTTCGACGGCCGCACCGGGCTGGACAAGGCGCTCGGCGGCGGCTTCGATCTCATCCTGCTGGACATCATGCTGCCCGCCCTGTCGGGCATGGAGGTGCTGCGCCGCCTGCGGCGGGAGAGCCGGGTGCCGGTGATCATGCTCACCGCCCGGGACACGGTGGTGGACAAGGTCTCCGGCCTGGACTCGGGGGCGGACGACTATATCACCAAGCCCTTCGCCATCGAGGAGCTGCTGGCCCGCATCCGGGCCGCCCTGCGCAAGCGGGGGGCGGAGCGGGAGGAGCAGGTCGTGCTCACCGCGGGGCCGCTGACCATGGACCCGGCGCGGCACACTGTGGAGGTGTCGGGCACGGCGCTGGAGCTGACCCGGCGGGAGTTCGACCTGCTGCACTATCTGCTGGCCAACAAGGGCCGG
>CALXCT010000058.1 GCA_944386865.1 uncultured Oscillospiraceae bacterium
GCTCCAGGGTTTGCGCCACTCCGGCTGTGATATTTCATCACAACTTTTTGGTTGTCAGTAGTTTACTTTTGGTGTTTCCCATTTCCAATGGCCGATGATAGAATGTACCCGACAGCGGATACCACTGGTCTGTGTGCCCGCGGGCGGTGTGAGCAGCCGCCGGGCGGAGCACTTTGAGGAAAAAAGGAGGAATTACCATGAGCATCGAGTACGATCGCGTGGTCACATCGACCGCCTGGTCCCCTGGTCCCGGCTGCCACGGCGGCTGCGGCGTCAAGATCTATGTCAAGGGTGACAAGGTCGTCAAGGTCGAAGGCGACAGAGACCACCCCTACAACCACGGCCGCGGCTGCTCCCGCCTGCTGGCCATGACCCAGTTCATGTATCATCCCGAGCGTATCCTTTACCCCCTGAAGCGCATCGGTCCCCGCGGCGACGGCCGCTTTGAGCGCATCACTTGGGAAGAGGCCTACGATATCATCGAGGAGAAGTTCAATAAGATCAAGGAAGAGTACGGTGCCAATTCCGTCATCTTCATCCAAGGCACCGGCCGCGACATCGGCGGCCCCATGTCCATCGTGGCCTACAACTACGGCAGCGCCAACTGGTCTCAGCTCGGTCTGGCCGGCCAGGCCTGCTACGGCCCCCGTCTGGGCGCCATGTCCGCCGTTCAGGGCGACAACTCCATCTGCGACTGTTCTCAGTTCCTGGAGAAGCGCTATGATGACCCGCGCTGGAAGGCACCCAAGTACATCATCATCTGGGCTCAGGACCCCACCCGCGGCTGCCAGGACGGCTTCTACGGCAACTGGATCGTGGACTGCATGAAGCGCGGCTCCAAGCTGATCGTGGTGGACCCCCGCCAGAACTGGCTGACCTCCCGTGCCGAGTACCACCTGCAGCTGCGCCCCGGCACCGACGCCGCCATCGCCATGGCCATGATCAACGTGATCATCGAGAACGACTGGTACAACCACGAGTTCGTGGAGAACTGGTGCCAAGGCTTTGAGGAGCTGAAGGAGCGCGCCAAGGAGTACACCCTGGAGAAGGTCGCCGCCCTCACCTGGGTGCCCAAGGAGACCATCTATGAGGCCGCCAAGGCTTACGCTCTGAACTCCCCCGGCTCCGCCATCCAGTGGGGCCTGCCCCTGGACCAGATCGGCGACGGCGTGCACGCCGCCCAGGCCGTGAACGACCTGTGGGCCATCTGCGGCAACCTGGACGTGCCCGGCGGCCAGGTCATCGCCCGTAACGGCTACCACGTTTCCGCCTACCCCTTCGACAACTATCAGCTGGCTGACATGTTCGGCGAGGAGTTCGTGGAGAACGTGGTCCAGAAGCGCATCGGTTCCGACGAGTACGGCTGGCTGCGCAAGTGGCGCTGCTATATCCAGCCCGACCTGGCCATCGATCAGATGCTGACCCAGAAGCCCTACCCCATCCGCGCCACCTGGACCCAGACGGCCAATCCCGTGGCCCGCGGCGCCGACGTGAAGCTGCACTATCAGGCCATGATGGCCATGGACTTCAACGTGGTGGTGGACCTGTTCCACAACGCCACCACCATGGCTGTGGCCGACATCATCCTGCCCGCCTCCACCTTTGCCGAGCGCACCGGCTTCCGCAGCTGGTTCGAGCCCGTGCAGATCATCCAGCCCGCTGTCCAGGTCGGCGAGTGCAAGAACGACTGGGACATCGCCTGCGAGATGGCGGCCCGCTTCAATCCTGAGTTTGCCAAGCGCTTCCCCAACGGCTTCAAGGATTATATGGACTGGCGCCTGGAGCCCTCCGGCGAGACCTACGAGAGCCTGAAGGCCAAGGGCGGCTGGAAGTGGGCCGATGCCGAGACCAAGACCGAGGAAGTGGAGTCCAAGGTGCCTTGGATCCCCTACTACCGCTATAAGACCGGCGCTCTGCGTCCCGACGGCAAGCCCGGCTTCCGCACTCCCTCCGGCAAGGTGGAGCTGTACTCCACCCAGAACGAGGACTGGGGCGCCACCGGCCGCACCATCGTCGATCCTCTGCCCCACTTCCAGGAGCCGCCTGAGTCCGAGGTCGCCACGCCCGAGGTGTTCAAGCATTTCCCGCTGGTCATGATCACCGGCCGCCGCTCCCCCGTGTTCTTCCACGCGGAGCACCGCAACATCCCCTGGCTGCGTGAGCTGGATCCCTATCCCGACGTGGAGCTGCCCCCCAACGTGGCACGGGATGCCAAGGTGGAGGAAGGCGAGTGGGTCTGGGTCGAGAGCCCCCGCGGCCGCGTGCGCCGCAAGGTCAAGATCAACCCCGGCCTGCACCCCAAGACCGTGTCCTGCATGCACGGCTGGTGGCTGCCTGAGACTGAGGGCCGTTCCCCCTACCTGTACGGCTGCTTCGACGTGAGCATCAACAACCTGACGCCTCACGGCACCCAGGCACGCACCGGTTACGGCGGCAGCGGCTACAAGACCACGCTGGTCCGCATCAAGAAGATGGGCGAGGGCAGCCCCTGCTGGCCTCCCGTCTCCGTGTGGGGCAGATGGCCGCAGTACTACAAGGAAACCAAGTGAGAAAGGAGCTGAGACCACATGACTAAAAAAGGTATTCTGGTAGATATGAACTACTGCACCGGCTGTCACGCCTGTGAGGTCGCGTGCAAGCAGGAAAATCAGCTCCCTGTCGGCATCTGTGGCATCAAGATCCACGAGCTGATCATGGAAGAAGGGCTGAACACCGACCGCGTGCATTTTGACTACTATCCCCACTTCACCACCCACTGCAACCTGTGCGCCTCCCGAATTTCCTCCGGCGAGGATACGGAGCCCGCCTGCTGCAAGCACTGCGGCACCTTCTCCCTCCACTATGGCGACATCGAGGACCTGGTGAAGATGATGGAGACCATGCCCCGCGCTGTGCTGCACAGCCCCCTGTGATCCAACGCCACTGTAACACAAACGGCAGGGACGCCGCCGGCGTCCCTGCCTACTGAAAGGAGATTCCTATGGCACGGTATACCTTTTCTTACCTCCGCAGTGAGTACGACCGGATCCCCATCCAGCTGAAGAAGGACCTGGATGCCATCCTGGCTGACTCCAAGGCGGATGAGGAGACCAAGAAGCTGGTGGCCGCCGTGTGCGCCGCCGTGGAAAATGCCGTCTATGATCTGAGCCACTATGCTCAGGATCAGCTGGTGGTGTATTGAGTTTTTCCCCTAAGGAGGTTCGTTCCATGAATGCTGGCAGTCTGACCTACCGTGAAATCCGCCGCGACGAGATCGAGCAGAGCGCACAGATCATCTTTGACGCGTTCAACCTGATGTCGGAGCGGCTGGGCTACCCCAAATCCCCGGACACCGCGCCCATCGTCTCCCGGCTCAACGAGTATCTTGACGACACTGGCGTGCCCGGGATCCTGTACGGCGGCTTTGTGGACGGCGTGCAGGTGGGATTCTTCATGCTGCGCAAACTGGGCATCGACGAGGAGACCTGGGAGATCAGCATGCTCAGCGTAGCCCCCGCCCAGCAGGGCAAAGGATATGGCTCCCGCCTGCTGGAGTGCGCGCTGCAAAAGATCCGGGATTTCAAAGGGGTGCTGGCCGTATGCGCCGTCATGGACGGTAATGACCAGGTCCTGAAGATGCTGGCCGGATACGGCTTCGTCTGCGAGGCTTCCGGCGTGCCCGTGGGCCAGGACCTGTCCATCTGGATGCTCCGCAAGGACATGAAGAACGAATCCTCCTGCTCCCCCGAGCAGTGCGCCGGCTGCTCCGGCGGCTGCGGTGGCTGAGCGCAGATCAATCGTCCATCCATCCTCCGCGCATACTATATTCCTCCTGTGTACAGCGGAGGCCCTGCCAGACGGCAGGGCCTCCGCTGTCATTTTCACTGTCATTCCCGCTGGGAAACGTGTCAGTGCTCAGCCGTTGCCGTCCCATGTGCGGTACGTCAGGTAGTGCTCCTCCAAAAGCTGGTACTCCTTCTGGAGCTGCTTGGCGTATTTTTCCAGGTAGCTCCGCTCCTCCTCGTCCCGCCAGACACAATACAGCGTCTCCATCACGTCGGTGTCATAGCTCACCAGAGTCGTGCTGCCCGACATCTGGCTCATGCTGCTGCCGAAGAAGATCCCCCGGTCCAGCTCCGCCGCGGTATAGACGGAGTCGCGGTTTGGCAGTACCACCACCTCCCGGGGGTCAAACCCGTACCGCCGGCTCTCCTTATGGGCCCGCATGGTAGTCCCCGCGGTGCTCTCGCCCTCAAAGGAGTCGATGAGCATGGGCTCTGTAGAGAAGATCCGGTAGTCCGCCCCCTCCCGGTACAGGCGGTTATGCCGGGAGACCACCACCTGCATGGGCGTGGTGATCAGCGCCAGCCGGTGGGCCCCCTCCAAACGGGGCACAAAGCGCTTGTGGATGAGGATCATATCCAGTTCGCCTTTGTACAGAAGATCCAGCAGCTTATTGGGCTCATGACGCTCCCCCAGCAAATACAGGTCAGGGTAGTTGGCCCGGAGAGCGGCCATGGCCGTACCGGGCGCGGGTCCGAAGTCGATCCAGTTCTGATATCCAATGCGGATATTCCGTACCCGGCAGACCTGGTTCTGCTCGATCTCAGCCCGCAGTACCCGGTAACCATCCACCACGCTGCGGAAAAAATTGTAGTATTTCAGACCGTTCTCCGTCAGCTCCACCCGGTTGCGGGAGCGGATCAGCAGCTGGACACCCAGGTCCTCCTCCAGTCCCGCGATGTGCTTGCTCACCGCCTGTTGGGAGATGTACATCTGCTTTCCCACTTCGGTAAAGTTCAGCGTTTCTGCCAAACACAAAAAATATTTGATGTTCAGCTCATTGATCATTCTCGTCCACTCCCACGATCCCGCGTGCAGCCCGGCTCGGCTCCCTGTGACCCGCCGGACTCAGGGCGCAGCCCGCTGCTAACATAACATTCTCGCTATTATGTTTTTATTATAACATGATTCCGCCTTCTGGCAAGTCCTCACAGGGGCAATTTCCGCTTGCTCCTGTGTCCGCCCCTGGTTGCCCGGGAAGAAAGCCGCCGGGGAAGCCCCTTGTCCCAGCGGGCGTTTTGTAGTATAATGATGAAAATCGATCCTCCCCCTTGGAGGCAGCAGAAAGAAGGCGGAACACCTGATGATACACAGCAACGAGTCTGCAGAGGACTATCTGGAGAATATCCTCATTCTGACGCAGGAAAAGGGCGCGGTGCGGTCCATCGACGTGGTCCGCCAGATGAATTTCAGCAAACCCAGTGTCAGCCGCGCCATGGGCCTTCTGAGGGAGCGGGGCCACATCACCATGGACAAGGACGGCTGGATCACCCTCACCGACAGTGGCCGTGCTCTGGCCGAGCGGGTCTACGAGCGTCACTGCCTGCTCACCCAGTGGCTGGTCCGGCTTGGCGTCTCCCCCGAGGTGGCCGCCGAGGACGCCTGCCGTCTGGAACACTGCATCAGTGATGAGACCTTCCGATGCCTGAAGCAGCATATCAGTCCCGCCTCGCCCTGAACGCCGGACCGCCGGGCGGTCTCCGCCGCCCGGCCGGAGGGGGAACGTATTTTTTCTCTCCCCTCTTGACAGGTCCGGCGCTTTCCTGTATCCTTTAGTTAGCAGTAGCTAACTAAAGAGAGGAGCGTGCCCTATGAGTGTCGTAATCGTAGGTGGGAACGAGCGGATGGAACGGCAGTATAAGGACATCTGCAAGCGTCACGGCTGCCGGGCCAAGGTATTCGCCAAGATGCCCGCCGACTTCAAGCGGAAGATCGGATCGCCCGACCTGGTGATCCTGTTCACCTCCACGGTGTCCCACAAGATGGCGGAGTGCGCCACGGTGGAGGCCAGACGGCAGAATGCCGTCATTGCCAGAAGCCACAGCAGCAGCGCCTGTGCGCTGAAGGAGCTTCTGCAGGTCCACTGCCCCGCCCCCGCCTGACCTCATTCAGAAAACAGCGCCCACCGGGAGCCTCCGGCGGGCGCTGTTTTCGCTCAGCTCAGGTCTTGTTCCGGGCATGGAACATCAGCAGCACTCCCGCCGCCAGCAGCACGCAGGGCAGCGCCACCGCCGCGCCGCCCACAGCCAGGGAGACAAGGCCTCCCACGCCGGCGCCTGCCACGAAGGCGAGAATGATCCCGTAATACTCCCCTGCCCGGCGCAGCAGCGCCCGGTCTCCGGTCACCCGGTAACGGCAGAGCAGTTCCGTCCCGCTGCGCAGGTTCCCGGTACACATGGTGGTGGCCATGGCATTGCCGTCCACCTTGCGGAAGCTCTGCACCTGGAGGGCACAGGCAAAGGAGACCGCCACATTTACCAGCACGTCCGCGTCGCCCCTGGGCACAAAAGACGCCACGGCCAGCACCCCGATCTCCAGCAGCAGCACCACCTGCCGCCAGTGCAGCAGCGCAGAGGCCCGCCCCCGGTCCCGGATGGTCTCGGCAAGGAGGATGCCCAGTGCGAAGGTGACGATGGGCACCAGATAGTACCCCGCCCGCTCCCAGCTGCCCCGGGCAAGGCTCACTCCCAGCAGCACGATGTTTCCCGTCTGTGCATTGGCGAACACGCCGCCGCGGATCAGGTATGTATAGGCATCCAGATAACCGCCGGTCAGGGCCAGCAGAAGGCCCAGCCAGTAGCTGTCCGACATTTGCTTTTCTCCTGACAAGGAGCTTCACCTCACAGCTCTATCACCGGCGCTCATTCAGGCCATACAGGTCATGCAGCAGCCGGTCGATCTCCTCCCGCCCGGACATGGGGCGGGTCTGCCGCATCCCGCCGTATGATTCCAGCCGGCAGAACCTGTCCTGGAGCACCAGCCGCCCCTCCGGCGTCTCCAGGGAGCAGACCAACATAAAGGTAAACTTGCACTTTGGGGAGGCGCACAGACTGTCGCACATGGCCCGGTACTCCTCCCGCCGCCGGGGGGCGAGGGTAAAGCGGTATACCTCCATGGCCCCTCCCTCGGGCAGGCGCTGCTCCAGAAGATACCATCCGCCCTCGGCGCGCAGCCGATAGAAGTCCCGCCCGTCTGACTGCCAGGCGGTCTCATACAGGCGAAACGGCGTCAGGTAGCCCTTGGCGAAGCCCACATCGACGATATAGTCGCCCTGCGGCAGATGGACCAGCAGCAGCGCGTGGGAGAAGTCGCCCCCCGATCCGCCCGCCACCATTCCGGAGAGGAACTCCAGATCGAAGCCCATGCGCCGCAGCATGTCGCCCAGCAGAAAGTTCAGCTCATAGCACACACCGCCCCGCCGTCTGGTCACGATCTTCTCAAACAGCGCATCCGTTTCAAAGCGCAGCGGAACACCGTGCAGCACATCCAGATTCTCATAAGGGATGGAGGCCAGATGGCTCCGCTGGAGGGCGCGCAGGGTGGCCAGACTGGGGGCGGTATCCCCGCGGTAATTCATTCTCTCTAAGTACTGGGCAAGCTGCTTGTCCATGATGTCACCTCGGCATTTTGAGTTGTTTGTAGAAATCCAGCGTATGGAACCCGCGCTCCAGCTGTGTGGCCAGGTAGGCCTCCGTCAGGTCGGACAGCTGTCCCAGCGCGGCTTCCTCCAGCCGGAAGGAGAGCAGCTGTTTTGGATTGCCGTAGACGATGTGCCGCATGGCCTCCAGCCCCGCCGGAGAGACGGGCATGGAGATCCCCTCCCCAACCTCATCCCGGCAGGAGGCGCAGTGGAGCACCCCCTCCGACAGGTGCAGCCGGGGCTGTTCCGGCTGCCGGCCGCACACGGCACAGGCATCCAGCAGCGGCTCATAGCCCGCCAGCGTCATGGCCTTCAGTTCAAAGGCCGCCTTCACCTGTGCCGCCGGCTTGTCCAGCACATCCAGAGCGTGCAGACAGTTGAGCAGCAGGGACATCAGCTCCGGCGCGGGCAGTTCCTCCGGGGCCAGCAGCTCGGTCACCTCGGCAAAATAGGCCGCCAGCGCCAGCTTTTCGATGTCCTCCCGCACGCCCCGGAACTGCCGTTGGGCGCTGGCCTCCTTGACAGACCAGCGCCCCTGGAATTGATATAGGGTGAATTCCCCGTAGATCAGCTGCTGGCAGGGTGCGGCAAGCTGGCTGCCCCGCCTGCGGCAGCCCCGGGCGGAGACGGTCAGCTTGCCCGCCTGCCCGGTCAGCAGGGTGAGGATCTTGTCCGACTCCTTGTAGCTGACCTCCCGGAGCACTACCGCCATCGTGGTCATGTGCATATGGGCGTCACTCTCTCTCCGGACCGGGCCCGTCAGTGAAGGCCCTGGGGAGGCTGCGGGTCGTGGAACGTGTCCCTGACCTCCCGGATACGGCTGTTGAGCCACTGCTGCCGGCGCTGCTCTCCCTTGGCCGCGGAATAGGCCTGGGGCAGTCCGGTCTTCCAGAACAGCTCCCAATATCGGTCCTGTGTCATGGCCGTCACCTTCCTCTCTGCCCTTAGGCTGTGTGCCGGCCGGGAAACTATGAGAGGAAATTGCAGGGCGGCCTGCCGTTGTTTGCCCGGACCTCAGCTGTCGTAGGTGTAGCCGAAGTTCCGGATGAGGGCGGTGTTGTCCCGCCAGTTGTCCTTCACCTTGACCCAGGTGTGCAGGTAGATTTTGGCACAGAGAAAATGCTCCATATCCTGCCGCGCCTGGGTGGAGATCTTCTTGAGCATGACGCCGTGCTTGCCGATGATGATCCCCTTGTGGCTGCTTTTCTCGCAGTAGATCACCGCCTCTATCTCCACCACGCCGTCCTCCCGCTCCAGGAATTTTTCGATGGTGACGGCGGTGCCGTGGGGGATCTCCTTATCCAGGTTGAGCAGCAGCTTCTCCCGGATGATCTCCGCCATCACCTGGCGCTCCGGCTGGTCGGTGATCACGTCGTCGGGAAACAGCTGCGGCCCCTCCGGCAGGAAACGCTCCAGCACCTCCAGCAGCTCGTCCAGTCCCTCGCCCTGCTGGGCGGAGATGGGCACCACAGCCTCAAACTCGTGAGCCTGGCGGTAGGTCTCCATCACCTGGAGCAGTTCCTCCTTCTTCACTGTGTCGATCTTATTGATGACCAGCACGGCAGGCAGCTTCAGGGCCTTGATGCGGTCGATCAGCTCCTGCTCCGGCGCGCCCACGTTGGGGATGGGCTCCACCAGCAGGCAGACCGCGTCCACGTCGGCCACGCTCTCCTCCACCACCTTGACCATGTAGTCCCCCAGCCGGGTGCGGGGTTTATGGAGGCCGGGGGTGTCCATGAAGACGAACTGACTCTCCCCCCGGTTCAGAACGGCGCAGATCCGGTTACGGGTGGTCTGGGGCTTGCTGCTCACGATGGCGACCTTCTCGCCCACCAGGGCGTTGGCAAGCGTGGATTTGCCCACATTGGGACGGCCGCACAGGGTGATGATACCGGATTTTTTAATTTCACTCATAATGATCCTCAACTTTCTTGAGCAATTGTGTGTCGTGTCTTTCTGTTCACGCGGGGGCCGCACCGAAATAGCAGCACAGGCCCACCGCCGCCAGGATGGCCGCCGCCACCAGATTCATCACGGTCAGCTTGCGGTACTCTGCACGCTTGTCCATTCTCTTCCGCTCCTCCTTGGTGGCCCGGAGATAGTTGGAGGACAGCAGCGGACCCTTTCCGCGGGAGGTAAGCAGGGCATAGATGATAAAGATCAGGGCGGCGCCCAGGAAAAAAGCCAGGGTAAACTGTGCCGGTGTCATGACGTCTCTCCTCTCTTGGTCATCTCGTCAGGTCCAGCCCGGCCAGGATCGCCTCCTCCCGCCCGCGCATGAGCCGCTTCTGCGCTCCCTCGTCCAGATGGTCATAGCCCAGCAGATGCAGCACCGAGTGCACCGCCAGATAGCTCAGCTCCCGCTGTACGCTGTGGCCGTACTCCTCCGCCTGGGCCCGGGCCCGCTCCAGAGAGATGGCCATGTCGCCCAAAGGCACCAGTCCGGTCTCAGGGTCGGCCCACCCCTCGTCCGGCTTGTCCCCCGCCTCCATCTGAAACATGGGGAAGGACAGCACGTCGGTGGGCGCATCCACCTGGCGCATCTCTCGGTTGATCCGGTGGATGCCCTCATCGTCGGTGAGCAGCACATCCACCTCGCAGGGTACCGCCACATTCTCCGCCGCAAGCGCGGCGGACACCGCGCCGGTGAGCAGCGCCTCCACCCCGTCGGGGCAGGGCACCTCCGCCTCAAAGATGATCTTATGCTCCATGGCCATCGCCTCCTTCGTGCACCAGACGGTACAGCTCATTGTTCAGATCCCTCAGGTATTCCCGGCCGAACTGCCGGAGGTACAGCCGCTCCATCAGACTGATCAGCGCCGTGCGCCCCAGCACCTCGCACCGGAGGGTGACCACCGTCCGGCCATCCTCCTCCCCCAGCAGGATCTCCCGGGTGCCGAAGGACGCCCTGCCCTCCACCCGGAGGGCATACCGGCAAAGGGGCCGGCAGTCGGTGACGGTCACCCGGTTGGACACTCCGTCCCGGCTGACCTCCACGAAATGCTCTTCGTCCAGCTTTTTCAGCTCCCGCAGGTCGCTGCGCCAGGCGGTGTGCTCCAGGTCGGTGACCACCTGCCACACCAGCTGCACCGGGCAGGGCACCCGAAGCTCTCTGCTCATCTCCGCCACTCCTGTCTCTCCCCGTAAGGGGCCGCGCTCACCCGCCCGCCCCGGACGGTCATCTCTTTTTTCCGGCCGGTGCGCTCCGACGCTCCTCATCGTCGGCATACGCCTTGATGATGCGCTGGACGATCACGTGGCGGACCACGTCGTTCTCATTCAGGCGGCAGATGGCGATGTCCTCCACCCCCTTCAGCACCCGCATGGCCTCCCGCAGCCCGGACACCTTGTCGGCGGGCAGGTCGATCTGGGTGATGTCGCCGGTGATGACGATCTTGGAGCCGAAGCCCAGCCGGGTGAGGAACATCTTCATCTGCTCCCGGCTGGTGTTCTGGGCCTCGTCCAGGATGATGAAGCTGTCATCCAGGGTGCGGCCCCGCATATAGGCCAGGGGCGCCACCTCGATATTGCCCCGCTCCACATATTTCTGGTAGGTCTCGGCCCCCAGCATATCGAACAGCGCGTCATAAAGCGGGCGGAGGTAGGGGTCCACCTTGGACTGCAGGTCGCCGGGCAGGAAGCCCAGCCGCTCCCCCGCCTCCACCGCCGGGCGGGTGAGGATGATGCGGTTGACCTGCTTCTCCCGGAAGGCGGCCACCGCCGCGG
>CALXCT010000059.1 GCA_944386865.1 uncultured Oscillospiraceae bacterium
CAGGGCCGCGTCGGCTCCCAGCACGTCGAACTGCGGCAGTGAGACCGGGTGCAGGGCCGCCGCCACGGCCTGCGCGCGCACCGCCCGCCCCACCTCGTTCAGCCCCATCACGCCCAGCATCTCAAAGCCCCGCTCCAGCTCGGCGGCCAGACCCGCCCGGTTGCCCAGGCAGCGGTCCAGGGCGGCCAGCACGAAAAACAGCGCCAGCACACACATGATCGCCTGATTGACGTTCATCCGCGCTGTCTCCCCCCTTCTCTGCCGCCCCCTCAGGCATCCTGCTTCTTCATATACTGCGAGGCCGACTTGGCCATCAGCCGCTTGGTGCCCACCTGGTCAAAGGCGATCTCCAGCAGAGCGTCGCCCCCCATGGGCTGGATGGACAGCACCATGCCGGTGCCGAAGGCCGAGTGCTGCACCATGTCCCCCTTGCGGAACTCCACCTTGGCTGCCGCGGCGGCCGGCCGCGCCCCCATGCCGCCAGCGGTGCCGGACCGGCCCACCGACCAGCCCATCCCCATTCCGGCGCTTCGGGCGGAGCGCTGGCCGCTCCGGGCAGGTTCCCGGCTTCGGACGTGCGCAACGCCGGCGCGCTCCCGGTCCTCCGGACTGCTCCAGTGGCCCGACGCGTCGTCCATGGGCGCGCGGGCCTGCCGCCCGCTGCGCTGGACATACTCCTCCGGGATCTCCTCCAAAAACCGGGAGGGCAGATTGCTGCTGGTCCGGCCGAACAGCATCCGCTGGCTGGCGCAGGTGAGGTACAGCTTGCGCTTGGCCCGGGTCATGGCCACGTAGCACAGCCGCCGCTCCTCCTCCATCTCCTCCGGCTCTCCGATGGCGCGCACGCCGGGGAAGATCCCCTCCTCCACGCCCACCACGAACACCGTGGGGAACTCCAGCCCCTTGGCCGCGTGCATGGTCATCATCACCACGCAGTTTTCACTGTCGTCCTTGCTGTCCAGGTCGGTATACAGGGCGATCTCGTCCAGGAAGCCCGCCAGGCTGGGCTCCTCCCCCGCGTTTTCCAGGTACCCCTGGATGGAGGTGAGCAGCTCCCGCACGTTCTCCAGCCGTGTGCGGTCCTCCACCGTGTTCTTGGACTCCAGCATCACCCCGTAGCCGGTGCGGGCCAGTACCTCCTCATAGAAGGCGGGCAGCTCCATGCTCCCGGTCAGCTCCCGCAGCCCGGAGATCAGATCGGCGAACTGCGCCAGTCGGGGCGCCGCCTTCTGCAGGTCCGGATGGGAGCGTGGGTCCCGCACCACGTCCCACAGGGAGCATCCCCGCTCCGCCGCGATGGCCTGGGCCCGCTGCACCGTGGTCTGCCCGATGCCCCGGGGGGGATTGTTGATGATCCGCTGCAGCCGCAGGTCGTCGTTGGGATTGTTGATCACGCACAGATAGGCCACCATGTCCTTGACCTCCGCCCGGTCGAAGAACCGGGTGCCGCCGAAGATCCGGTAGGGGATGCCGTTGCGCTTGAAGGCGTTCTCCAGCTGGTTGGACTGGGCGTTCATCCGGTAGAGCACCACGTGATCCTTCCAGGGGTGTCCCTCGCTGAACCTCGCCAGGATCTGGCCCGCCACATACTGGGCCTCATCGTTCTCATTCATAGCGGTGTAAAGCTGGATCGCTTCACCCTTGTCCCGGTCGGTCCACAGCTCCTTGCCCTTGCGGCCCTGGTTGTTCCGGATCACCGCGTTGGCCGCGCCCAGGATGTTGCCGGTGGAGCGGTAGTTCTGCTCCAGACGGATGGTGCGGCAGCCCCGGTACTGCTGCTCGAAGGAGAGGATATTCTCGATGGTGGCACCCCGGAAGCGGTAGATGGACTGGTCGTCGTCGCCCACCACGCAGAAGTTCTCATACCCCCCCGCCAGGGTGGAGGCCAGCAGGTACTGCAGGTTGTTGGTGTCCTGATACTCGTCGATGAGCACATAGCGGAACTTCCGCTGGTAGTAAGTACGCACGTCCTCGAACTGCTGCAGCAGCCGGACGGTGTGCAGGATGATGTCGTCAAAGTCCAGGGCGCTGGCCTCCCACAGCCTGCGCTGGTATTCCTCATAGATCTCCGCGATGCGGAGCAGCCGGAAGTCCCCGCCCTGGCGGCACTCCCGCAGGTAGTCCTCCGCCAGCTTCATCCCGTCCTTTGCCCGGGAAATGTAGCCCAGCACCGTCCGGGGCGGGAACTGCTTGTCGTCCAGGTTCCGCTCCTTGAGGATGTCCTTGATGACCCGGAGGGAGTCGTCGGTGTCATAGATGGTGAAGGAACTGGAAAAGCCCAGCTTCTCGATGTCCCGGCGCAGGATGCGCACGCAGGCGGAGTGGAAGGTGGCCGCCCAGACATCCAGCGCGGCCGGGCCCAGCATCCGCTCCAGCCGGTCCTTCAGCTCGCCCGCAGCCTTATTGGTGAAGGTGATGGCCAGGATGGACCAAGGGGCCGCAGGCTCCAGCCGGCACAGGGCCTCCGCCCGCTCCCTCCCCTCCCGGTCCGGAGCCGCGGCGTATGCCTCCAGAAAGGCCAGATCATCCTCCGTCACCCAGACGGGCACCTCGGTGCTGTCCGACCCGCGGCCGTATTTCATCAGATTGGCGATGCGGCTGATGAGCACCGTGGTCTTTCCGCTGCCCGCGCCGGCCAGCAGCAGCAGCGGCCCCTCGGTGGCCAGCACGCCCTGTCTCTGCTGGGGGTTGAGCTTGGAAAACTCCCGCTCGATCACAGCCCGCCTCGCCCTGCAAAACCTCAATTCATCCTCTTGACGCATGTCTTGTCCTCTCCATTGCAAAAATCGCTGTATTGTTTATTCTACCTTTTTTTATTTTCCCGGTCAAGAAAGAACCTGCCCACTTTTTCCGCTGCCCTGCGAGCAAAAAAAGTGAGGACGGGGACGCTTTTGGCGTCCCCGTCCTCTGAGAGAGAGAAAAGAAGGGAAACGAAACCCTTACTTGGGTTCCCGTGGGATCAGCGGCACAGGCCGGTGGGAAGGCTGGCCAGCGCGCTCTGGGTATCCGCGACGCTGTAGAACATCAGCGGAGTGCCCTCGG
The DNA here is from genome assembly GCA_944386865.1 of uncultured Oscillospiraceae bacterium. GTDB lineage: Bacteria > Bacillota > Clostridia > Oscillospirales > Oscillospiraceae > CALXCT01. Next base: position 3,043 of record CALXCT010000059.1, read on the forward strand.
ACTTATCCTGCAGGTCGGTGAAGGCGAACTGGGTGCGGGCAAGGCGGGCGGCGTTCCGGGTTTTTTTGCCCAGATAGATCACGCTGTTGCCGTTGGACAGCTTATCCACGCTGACCTCGTCCAGCTCGTCCAGCATGCGCACCTTGACCTTCATCTTGCTGCCCTTGGAGTAGCAGGTGATGGCCCGGCGGTCGGTGATGTAGTAGCTGGTCTGGGTCTTCATCTTGTTGGCCACATAGATGGGGTCCAGGATCAGATAGGCCGCGATCACCACGCACACGCCCAGGAACACCATGCCCTGCGTATGGTCGATGGTCTCGCCCGCGCCGGGGCCGGTGAACCAATAGCCGGCGGCCACGACCAGCACGGCACAGACGATGCGGATCAGGATGGTCAGACCGTAGGGGGCCTCCATCAGCTTGACATTCTGGGGTCTGCCGGACCACTTGACGGTCTCGCCGGACTGCAGGATGGACTGGATCTTCTCGTTCATTGTTATGACTCCTTTCAGGCTTTGGGGGGCTTGAGGACCTCCCCGTGAACATACCTTTTCCCGTTCCTCCTCCTGCACGCCCGCTGGCCCGGATCCTTAGGCCGGCGGCCGCGCAGGGTTCTGGAGCTGATATGGACTCAGCGAAACACGTCCGCCGCCCGGCGGTACTTTTCGCTGTTATCCGCGTCTCCCAGCAGGCTGTACACCCTGGCCAGCCTGTCGTAGATGTCCGCACAGCCCGGGTTCTCCCCCAGAGCCATGTTCAGCAGGTTCCGCGCCCGGATGAGGTCGCCGTGGGCCTCGCACTCCTGGGCGGCCTGCAGCAGGTCGGGCGGCCGGCAGCCGCGCTTCTCCAGGTCCAGGTCGGACATCAGGTTCTTCAGACGCTCCGCGGTGAAGGGTTTCTGAAGATAGGACACGACTCCCAGGCGGGTGCACTCCACCGCGTTTTTGATGGTTGGGTAGGCGGTGATCACGATGACCGGCGTCTGCACGCCTGCGCTCCGGATCCGCCGGAGCACCTCGGTCCCGCTCAGCTCAGGCAGCTTGATGTCCAGAAAGATCAGATCGTACTGCCCGCCCAGGATGGCGTCCAGCCCCTCCTGTCCGTTGCTGGCGCTGTCCACCCGGTAGCCGTCGATCTCCAGGCATTTCCGGAGCATCAGACGAATATTTTTCGTATCGTCAACGATCAGAACGCTCTGACCCATCATGTTCCTCCTTTTCCGTCAGGGGAAGGGTGAAGCAGAACCTGCTGCCCACCGGGCGGTCCGTCTCGCACCAGATCTTCCCCCGATGCGCTGTGATGATCTCCTTGGCCGCCGCCAGGCCCACGCCGGTGCCCCGGACCTCAAGGTCATAGCCCTTGAGCTGGACGAACTTCTCGAAGATCTTGTCGGTAAACTCAGGCGGCACGCCCACGCCGTCATCCTCCACACTCACCAGCGCCTCGCCGTGCTCCACCCGTGCGCTCACGGTGACCGCGCCGCCCTCCCGGGTGTATTTCATGGCATTGGACAGCAGATTGTTCAGCACCCAGGTCACTTTGGAAAAGTCTGCGTTGACCAGCGGCAGATTCTCCGGGATACGGACGGTAAAGGAAATATGGTTGCGCGCTGTGATCATCTCGAACTGGCTGCAGGAAGCCCGGATGACCGATTTGAGGTCGCAGGGCTCGAACTTGTAGATGGTGGAGGCCGATTCGATCCGGGACAGCTCCAGCATCTCTCCCACCAGGTTTTCCAGCCGCTGGCTGTCCTCGCAGATGGTCTCCACGATCTCCCGCTGGTCCTGGGTGATGGGGCCCACCAGCTCGCTGCGCATCAGGTCGGCCCCCATGATGATGGAGGTCAGCGGGGTCTTGAACTCGTGGGAGATGGTGGCGATGAAGTCCCCTCTCGCCTTCTCCAGCTTTTTCATCTCGGTCACGTCGTGCAGCAGCACGATGCAGCCGGCGTTCTCTCCGTCCGCGCCGGGGATGGGGGTGACCACCACGTGGTAGAACTGGTCCTCTCCCCGTTCCTGCTGGACCACGATCTTCTCCTGCTCCACAGACCAGGGATCGCTGACGACCATGGCCAGATACTCGCTCAGCTCCCCGCCGGGAAACAGGGCCTGGATGGACTGGTTGAGCACACTCTCCTCGTCCACCCCGGCCAGCCGGCTCAGCGCGCGGTTGAGCAGCAGGATCTTCCCCTGGTCGTCCAGCACCAGCATGGGCTCGTTGATGCTCTTGGCGATGGTGTCCGTGCGCCGCTTTTCCTCCATCAGGGAGCCCAGCGTGCTCTTTTCGAACTCCGACAGGCGCTGGAGCATCCGCCGGAATTCGTCGGCCAGCATGCCGAACTCATCCTGTCCAGTGATCAGCTCCTGGTCCGACAGGTTGCCCTGCCGCACCAGCTTGATCTGCTGGGTGATCTGGTCGATGGGCGCCAGGAAGCGCTTGGCATAGATATTGCTCATCCAAAGGCCGAAGATGGCAGCCAGCGGGAAGATCACCGTGAGCATCCTGGTGGCGGTCTGGGCCGCCTGGATGGCCTGGTCCCTGCGCTCGAACAGGGCGGTCTCGTTGGAGCTGTATAGCTTCTGGATCGCCGCGTCCAGCAGGGTCAGCGCGGGCTCCATCTGCTTTTCCCGGTACTCCAGCGCCTGCCCGTACTCCTCCGGATCGCTCAGGTCGTAGGAGGTCAGCGTCTGGAACGTGTGCTGGTAGCGCTCGAACCGGCTCCAGATCTCCTCGATGTACTGCTGCTCATTTGGGAGGATGATGGTGCCCTCCTCAATGTCGTAGAACTCGGTGAAGGTGCCCTTGTACTGCTCGAACTTGATGGCGGCCTGGATGGAGTCGCCGTTGAGGTACTCCTCCACCGCCATCCGCTGGTTCCAAACGGCGTCCTTCATCTTGTTGAGCCGGTCGATGCTGTTGTAATTGGTGGTGATCAGTCCCTCGATGGTGCTCCGGATGCTGGACATGGTGAAGATGGACACCAGCCCCAGCAGGATGATGAGCACGATCAGGCCCAGATATCCCAGAGCGAACTTGCTTCTCACAGTCTTGAACATATCCGTTCCTCCCGTAAGCCTTGCCGCCGTTCTCTCTGTGACAACTTCAGTATACCGGCTGCCCCAGCCGTCCGCAACTGACGATATTCAGAGGAAAACGGAGTTACTTTCAGATAATCAAAGAAATCCAGGTAGCTAAACCCGGTATTTCCAGCTCATATACCTGATAATCAAAAATAAACGCGGAAAATAGAAGTACAAATATTTTTTTGACGCCTCGCCCAAATTAGTTCCGATTTGGAAAAAACCGCTGGTGAAACCCGCGGCTCTATGGTAAAATACCATCGTAGTCTAACACATTCCGGCCCCGGAGAAAAGTCCGGGGCCCTGGAGGTCGTTTTCCATGCTGCAACGTAGCTCCGGCATCCTGCTCGCCCTGTCCTCCCTGCCCTCTCCCTACGGCATCGGCACCATGGGCGCTCCCGCCCTGGCCTTTCTTGATTTCCTCCGCGACAGCGGACAGAGCTGGTGGCAGCTGCTGCCCCTGGTCCCCGTGGACGGGGGCGGCTCCCCCTACGCCTCCTGCTCCGCCTTTGCCGGTGAGCCCCTGTATCTGGACCTGGAGGCGCTGGCCCGGGAGGGCTGGATCACCGCGGAGGAGCTGGCCGGGCAGCAGGTGGACGACCAGGACCGGCTGGACTGGGATGGACTGCGCCGGCGGCGCGATCCGCTGCTGCGCGCCGCCTGGGACCGCGCGCGGGGCCGCTTCATCCCCGACCCGCTCCCCTGGCTGGATGAATACTGCCGTCACATGGCCCGTCAGGCAGGCGATGAGCGGGAGGGCCCCTACCACGCCTTTCTCCAGACTCTGTTCTGCCGCCAGTGGGAACTGCTCCGAAGCGAAGCCCGCGCCCGGGGCATCCGGCTGCTGGGCGACCTTCCCATCTACCTGGCGCCCGGCGGCGCAGAGATGCAGGCTCATCCGGACCTGTTCCAGCTGGACGGGGAGGGGAATCCCGCCCAGGTGGCGGGCGTGCCCCCCGACGCCTTCTCCGATCTGGGACAGCTCTGGGGCAACCCGCTTTATGACTGGGAGGGGAACCGGGACGCCGTGTTCGACTTTTGGCGGCAGCGCATCCGCTGGGCGCGGAAGCTGTACGACGGCGTGCGCATCGACCACTTCCGGGCTTTCCACTCCTACTGGTCCGTCCCCGCCGGCAGCGCCAACGCCAGAGAGGGACGCTGGCGGCCAGGGCCGGGGAAAGCGCTGATCTCCGCCCTTCAGCAGGCGGCTCCCGACCTGACCCTGATCGCCGAGGACCTGGGCGACCTGGATGAGCAGGCCAGGGCCTTTCTGCCCGCCTGCGGCATCCCGGGCATGCGGGTGCTGGCCTTCGCCTTCGACAGCGGCCCGGAAAACCTCTATCTGCCCCACAACTGTCCCGCTGACTGCGTGATCTATACCGGCACCCACGATACCCCCACCTTCGTGCAGTTCCTCCAGCAGGCACCCGAGTCCGTGCGGCGCTATGCCGTGGAATACCTCCGGCTCCGGGACGACGAGGGGCTGGGCTGGGGCGCGCTGGCCGGAGCCTGGGGCTCCCCCGCGCGGCTGGCCATCGCCCCCCTTCAGGACGTGCTGGGGCTGGGCGCCGACGCCCGGATGAACGCGCCGGGCACCGTGGGGCCTCAGAACTGGTCCTGGCGGGTGCGCGCCCAGGCGCTCAATCCCCAGGTCGCCCGTCGCCTGCGGCGCCTGACCGAGATCTACGGACGGCTGAACCCTCACCTGTAACGCACTGAACTGAAAGGCGGACCCGCCCCCCTGCAGGGGGCGGGTCCGTGTTTTGTTCTGTCAGTCTTTGGGGAGGTTGTCCGCCGTGCGGGTCAGGATATTGATGAAATTCTCCTCCTCCGGGCTGAACCGGTGCCCCCTGCGGTAGACCAGGATGTCCCGGTAGGTCCTGGGGGCCACGTTGCACCGCTTCTGCACCAGCCCCATCCGGTCCAGGGTGTTCTGGGGAAGGGGCGAGCCCCACATGTAGGTGCTGGGCAGCCCGCTGAGCAGCTCCAGCTGGCTGCCGCGCTCATAAATGGCGATTTCGCGCTTCTTCTCCTCCATGTGGGCCAGCTGCCGCGCCCGGGCCTGGGACAGCAGCGGAACGGAGAAATCGCCGTGGACCAGCTCGATATACTGTCTCAAATCGTCGTAGTCCAGGATCTCCCGGTTGGCCAGGGGGTGGTGCTCTGACATCAGGGCGTAGCACTCAAACTCACAGATGAACTTGTGCTGCAGCTCCTTCTCCTCCAGGATTTCCATGAAGTAGGGCTCGTACACCGTCTGGAAGCGCACGATGGCCAGGTCGCACTGGCTGTCCACCACGTTGCGGATGGCCTGGGGCGAGGTGGTCTCCCAGTACTTGTAGTCGATCTCCCCCTCCAGGGAGAGACTCTTGGCAAACTCGATGAAGGCCTGGGAGATATAGCTGGCCCGGGGCACGGAGACACTGAAGCGCCGCGTCTTGTCCCCCAGGGGCTGGAACATGCTCTCGATCTGCTCCACCTGGGTGAGGATCGACCTGGCCCGCGCCAGGAACACCTCCCCCTTGGGGGTGGGCTGGACGCCCTTGGCCGTGCGGTTGAAGATCTCCGTGCCGAACTGGCTCTCCAGCTCCCGGATGGCCTTGCTCAGGCGGGGTTGGCTGATGAACAGGTTCCGGGCTGCCCGGGTAAAGGACCCTGTCTTCTCCACTTCCACCGCATATTTCAAATATAATGTATTCATATCCACACCTATTCCCTGCCGGCCCGGCGGGCCGGGGCTCCGTTCGCAGCCCGGGCCTGTCCGTGGTCACGGCAGTTTCCTGTTGCCTTAACTATAAAAGACTTTCCACTCCTTGTCAACTCAAATGCCCGGCGTATGCTCCCCCTGCCTGTGAAAAGCTCTTGCATTCCCGCCGCGCATGGTGTAGAATACAGCGTTGAAGACCAGCGCCGCCCCATACCTGCCGGTGTGATGGAATTGGTAGACGTAGTGGACTCAAAATCCACCGCTGGCAACAGCGTGCCGGTTCGAGCCCGGCCACCGGCACCACGTCGCCGCGGACGTCATAACGTTCGCGGCGACTTTTTTAACGTCACCTCTCACTCATTTTGTCGCGGCTCCTTTCCAAATCGTACCCGCTTTGCTGGGCCCTTCGATTTGGTCTTGGGAGCAAACCTGAAAGCCGTGGCATCTATACTGTTGCGATATTCCACGTCGGAGCAAAGTCCGCCTTGCTCCGGCATTTTCATGTCCGCCTCCCTTCCCGTCCCCGGCACGCCCCGTTTGTGAACGATCTGTAAACATTAGCACTCTCCGCTTGACAGTGCTAATTCCCAGTGGTAAAGTATGCTTGTACCAAAAAGGAGGACCGAACCAAAGGCCCGCCGGCACGAATCACAATCAATGAAACGGAGGAATCAAGTATGTTGCCGAGCATTTTTGGTGAGAATCTGTTTGATGAGTTTTTCAGCGATCCCTTTGGGAAGAATTTCTTCGGCGGACATGATCCGCTGTACGGAAAGCATGCCAGGAACCTGATGAAGACCGACGTGAAGGAGACCGACAGCCAGTATGTGCTGGACATCGACCTGCCCGGGTTCAAGAAGGATGAGGTCAGCATCGAGCTGAACGACGGCTACCTCACCGTCAGCGCCGCCAAGGGGCTGGACAAGGACGAGCAGGACGAGAACGGCCGGTACATCCGCCGGGAGCGTTACAGCGGCCAGTGCGCCCGCAGCTTCTATGTGGGCGAGCTCCGGCCCGAGGACATCTCCGCCAAGTATGAGGACGGCATCCTGAAGCTGACCTTCCCCAAGCAGGTCCAGCGGCAGATGCCCGCCTCCAACCGCATCGCCATCGAGTGATCTGCACCCGCGCCCCCCTGCCGCGGCAGGGGGGCGCGTTTTTTCTTTTCAGCGGATTTCGGAAAAGAGGAAAAATCCCGTTGCGAAACGGAAAAGATTGTAGTAAACTATGAAAGAACCTTTGCCCCGGCAGTGGGCAAGGCCGCACGAGTCGGGGAGTTAGCGGTGCCCTGTACCTGCAACCCGCTGCAGCAGGGATGAATCCCGGCCCCCGGACTTACATTGTGCCGTCTGACCTTCGTAAGCGGTGTTGACGAACCGGTCCTGCGCAAAGCCGCACCGTGAACCGTGTCAGGCGGGGAACCGAGCAGCACTAAGCGGACCGTGACCTGTGCCGCAGGTTTGCCGTTTCCGAGCTGGCTGCGGAGGTAACGGGCATAATGTAAGCTCCAAAGGCCGGTGTGCGGTCTTGCTCAATGCCGGGGCCTTTCTCTCCCACTCTGTTGCCGAGGTGAGCCCATTGTATCAGGCACTTTACCGAAAATGGCGGCCCCGCACCTTTGACGAGGTGGTGGGCCAGTCCCATATCACCGACATCCTCAAGCGCCAGGTGGCCGCGGACCGCCTGTCCCACGCCTACCTGTTCACCGGCACCCGGGGCACCGGCAAGACCACCTGCGCCAAGATCCTGGCCCGGGCGGTCAACTGCGAGCACCCGGTGGACGGCAACCCCTGCAACGCCTGTCCCGCCTGCCTGGGCATCGAGAACGGCTCCATCCTGGACGTGCTGGAGCTGGACGCCGCCTCCAACAACGGTGTGGACCAGGTCCGCGCCCTGCGGGACGAGGCGGTCTACTCCCCCGCCGCAGTGCGCAGGCGGGTGTACATCGTGGATGAGGTGCATATGCTGTCCACCGCCGCCTTCAACGCCCTGCTGAAGATCCTGGAGGAGCCTCCCGCCCACCTCATGTTCATCCTGGCCACCACCGAGCTGCACAAGGTGCCCGCCACCATCCGCTCCCGCTGCCAGCAGTACGCCTTCAAGCGCATCCTGCCCGGTGAGATCGCGGGGCGGCTGGAGCAGGTGGCCCGGGCGGAGGGCATCCCCCTGACCGCAGACGGCGCCGCTCTGCTGGCCCGTCTGGCCGACGGCGGGCTGCGGGACGCGCTGTCCCTGCTGGACCAGTGCACCGGAGGCGGCGGCACGGTGGACGAGGCCGCCATCCTCAGCGCCTTGGGCCTGGCGGGAAATCTGGAGACCGCCGCCCTGATGGGCCGCGTGGCCGCGGGAGACACCGCCGGCGCGCTGGAGAAGCTGGGGAGCCTGTACGCGGCGGGCAAGGACGTGGGCACCCTGCTGGGCGAGCTGTCCGCCCTGGCCCGGGACCTGCTCATCCGCAAGACCGCCCCCCAGGGGGGCGCGTCTCTGCTCACCGGCGGCTACGACGAGGCCGCCATGCGCGCCCTCTCCTCTCAGTTCACCCCCCAGCGGCTGGTCTATCTGCTCACCCTGCTCCAGGACTGTCAGGCCGCCCTGGCCCGCAGCACCAGCCGGCGCACCGACGCGGAGCTGTGCCTGATCCGGATGTGCGACGCCGGGCTGGACGACAGCCCCGCCGCGCTGGCCGCCCGGGTGGCCCGGCTGGAGAGTTTGCTCTCCGGCACGCCCGTTCCCCCTGCCCCCGCCCCGGCGCCGGAAGCGCCCGCGGCCGTCCCCTCCGCCCCTTCCGCACAGCCGGAGGCCGCCCCGCCCCCCACCGATGAGGACGCGCCCCCCTGGGACCCGGAGGAACCGGAGGCCCCGACACAAGTCAGTCCGCCCGCAGCCGGGAAGGCGGCTCCCGCCGCCTGCCCCGCCGTTCCGGGCAGGGAAACAGGCCGGACGGACGAGGCTGCCCGGCAGGCTCCCGCGGCCGACGCGGGCTTCTGGAGGGATTTTGTGGCGGCGGTCAAGCCGTCGGTCCCCGCGGGGCAGTATCCCTTCCTCAGCAATCCCGCCATGGTCACCGGTATCTATGAAAACGGCGTGCTCACCCTGTGGGCCCAGTCCGACTTCGTGCGCAATATGCTCAACCAGCCCGCCGTGCTCCAGCCGCTGGAGCAGGCTGCCGGGGTCCGCTTCGGCCAGCCGGTGCGGGTGAAGGTGACGGTGGGACAGCCCCCGGCGGCGCCCGCCGCCCCCCGGACAGAGGACAGCGGCGCTCCCGACCACGACAATCTGGACGACCTGCTCGCCTTCGGGGAGCAGTTTGACAACATCATCATTCAGTGAGCAAAGGAGTAATCGATATGGCGAAAGGATACGGAAGCCGCGGTTTCGGCGGCATGGGCGGCGGCATGAACATGAACATGATCAAGCAGGCCCAGAAGATGCAGCAGGACATGCTGAAGATGCAGCAGCAGCTGCAGGAGAAGGAGTACACCGCCGCCGCCGGGGGCGGCATGGTCACCGCCGTGGCCACCGGCAAGCATGAGCTCAAGTCGCTGACCATCGACCCCGAGGCGGTGGACCCCAAGGACGTGGAGATGCTGCAGGACATGATCCTGGCCGCCGTGAACGAGGCCTTCCGCGCCGCCGACGCCGACGCCAGCAGCAGCATGGCCCAGCTCACCGGCGGGATGGGCCTGCCCTTCTGACCCTGCGGCCTGCCCGGCGACACCGGGCAGGCCGCTTCCCTTTTCCGGACAAGGAGGTATTATGCGCGAACATCCGGTCCCCGGCGTGGGGCTGCGCACTCTGAAGACCGCCCTGGCGGTAATGATCTGCGCGGCCATCTTTCTTCCCTTCCAGCTCTGGCGCGACAGGATCGCCGAGCCCTGGTCCCTGCTTGGCCCCCTCAACGCCTGCGTGGCCGCCATCATCTGCATGCAGTCCTCCCTGGAGGACTCCTGGCAGCAGGGCTTCATCCGCCTGCGGGGCACCGCCGTAGGCGGCGCGGCGGGCGTGCTGGTGCTGACGGTGTACCTCCTGCTGCCCTATCCCCTGCTGCTCATCCCCCTGCTGGGGCTGGCCACGGTGGGCATCATCTGGTTCTGCAACCTGATCCGCAAGCCCCGGGCCTGCGGCCTGGGCTGCATCGTGTGCTGCATCATCCTCTTTTCCCCCGCCGATGGGGTGCTGGAGCACTACCTCACCGCCGTGTCCCGTATGCTGGAGACAGCCGTGGGTATCCTGGTCTCCATCTGCATCAACCGCTGGCTGCCCGGGCTTCCTCCCCCTCAGCAGGAGGAGGAGCCCCGCTGAGCCGGCGCGCAAAAAACGCTGTCCATCTCATTACGATGGACAGCGGTTTTCCTTTACAGACTTAGAAGGTCACGACTTTGGGCGGTGCGGTGAAGGAGCAGAACTGGGCGGTGGCGTCCTTGAGATAGAGCACCTCGCAGTTGCCGTCGTCGGCGGCATACATCCGCTTCAGGCCGGGATTCTCGTCCAGCATGTGCTGCCGGGCCTCCATCCGGTCGTCCCGGACGGCGGTGGCGGTGATCCGGATCCAGCTGCCCTCGTCCGCCATGCCGCTGATCTCCACCTTGGGATTGGCCTGCATCTGGGCAAAGACAGGCTTGACGTTCCCCGTCTGGAGGTAGATCTTCCCCTCAAACAGGTCCACCGCGCCGAAGGGGCGTACCCGGGGCTGGTCCCCCTCCGCCGTGGCCAGATAGAAGGTACCGCATTTCTTCAGATACTCATAGACTTCCTGCATGATCCTTGGCTCCTTTCAATATTATGTCAACCAAATAACTCAGGTCGGACAACGATGTCGGCCCTGGGGACCCTTCCCCAGGAAAAATTCCCTGCCAGCTCCGCGGGCGTGACCGGGTCCGGCCCGGCCTGGAGGCCCGCCAGCAGGGCCAGGCGGCCCAGCAGCTGCGCCGGGGAAAAACGCGTCCGGAGGGCTCCCACATCCAGGTCCCCGTCCCGCTTGGACAGACGGCGGCCGTCGGGGGCCAGCAGCAGGGGCACATGGGCAAATTCCGGAGCGGGCAGGTCCAGCAGCCGGTACAGCCAGAGCTGCCGGGCGGTGGAGGAGAGCAGATCGCTGCCCCGGACCACCTGGGTCACTCCGGCGGAGCCGTCGTCCACCACCACCGCCAGCTGATAGGCGTACACCCCGTCGGACCGGCGGAGGATGAAGTCCCCGCAGTCCCTGGCCAGGTCCTCCCGCTGGGGGCCCCGGCAGAGATCTGTAAAGCAGATCTCCTGTTCAGGAACTCTGACCCGGAAGGCCGGACGTCTGGTCCGCGCCAGCTCGGTCCGCTGCTCCGGGGTCAGCCGGCGGCAGCGGCCGTCGTAGATCCGTTCCCCGTCGGAGCGGTGGGGCGCGCTGGCCGCCAGCCGCTCGGCCCGGGTGCAGTAGCAGGGGTAGATCAGTCCCCGCTCCTCCAGGCGGCGGAAGGCGCGCGCATACAGCTCCGTGCGCTCACTCTGCCAGCAGGGCTCCCCATCCCAGTCCAGGCCCAGCCAGGACAGGTCGTCCATCAGCTGCAGGGCATACTCCCTGCGGCAGCGGTCCGGGTCCAGGTCCTCGATGCGCAGGAGCATCCGCCCCCCAACGGAGCGGACGGACAGCCAGGCCAGCAGGGCGGAAAACAGGTTGCCCAGGTGCATCCGTCCGCTGGGGCTGGGGGCAAAGCGCCCTGTCACCTGTGCCGTCATCCGCCTCTCCCCCCTCTTTTCTCTTATCCTACCACATTCCGCCCCTTTTGGGAAGTTGTTACCGACCTCGATTGACAACATTTTGCCCGGAAGGCTTGCTATTTCTCCCGCCTTTTGCTATACTGTTTTTAACAATTTCATAGTTGCCCGAGCAAAGGCGGCTAAAGGCCTCGTCCCATGCCGCCGCGCCATGGCGCCCAGCGCCTTTGGGGCCGGTCCGGAAACAGGCCGACCTTCCGTTTTGAAAAGGGAGAGTTTTTTGCCGGTGTTGCGTGCCCGTTGGGCCGCGCCGGCTTTCTTATTTTGCGGCGAGCGCCTTCACAGGAGGAATGGAAGTATGAAACTGATCGACACCAAGGACGCAGTGGGCCAGGTCCTCTGCCACGACATGACCCAGATCATCCGGGGCGTGACCAAGGACGCCCGGTTCCGCAAGGGGCACATCGTCACCCAGGAGGACATCCCCGTGCTGCTGTCCATGGGCAAGGAGCACATCTATGTCTGGGAGCGCACGGAGGGCATCCTCCACGAGGATGAGGCCGCCCAGCGGCTGGTGGCCCTGTGCCGCAACGAGAACATGACCGCCTCCCCCGTGAAGGAGGGCAAGATCGAGCTGTACGCCGCCTGTCACGGTCTGTTCCGGGTGGACGTGGAGCGGCTGGCCGCCCTGAACGGCCAGGACGACATCATGATCGCCACCCGCCACACCAACACGGTGGTCCGCCCGGGGGACAAGCTGGCCGGCACCCGGATCATCCCCCTGGTCATCCCCGAGCAGCGGCTGGAGGACGTGCTGTCCAAGGCCGCCGGCGGCGGCCCTATCCTGGAGCTGCTCCCCTTCCGGCTGAAGACCTGCGGCCTCATCACCACCGGCAGCGAGGTGTCCAAGGGCCGCATCAAGGACACCTTCACCCCCGTGATCGTGGACAAGCTGGCCGCCTTCGGCATCGAGGTCACCGAGCACTACCTGCCCGGCGACGACATGGAGGCCATCACCGCCGCCGTGCTGGAGTGCAAGGAGAAGGGCGTGGACCTGATCCTGTGCACCGGCGGCATGAGCGTGGACCCCGACGACCGCACCCCCGGCGCCATCAAGGCCACCGGAGCCCGCATCGTCTCCTACGGCGCGCCGGTGCTCCCCGGGGCTATGTTCCTGCTGGGCTACTTCGACGATACCGGCACCCCGGTAATGGGCCTGCCCGGCTGCGTGATGTACGCCAAGGCAACCATCTTCGACCTGATCCTCCCCCGGGTGGCCGCCAGGGTGCCCGTCAAGCGCCGGGATCTGGCCGTGCTGGGCCACGGCGGGCTGTGCCTGGGCTGCCCCGAGTGCCACTACCCCATCTGTCCCTTCGGCAAAGTCTAACGGAAAGGGCGTAATATTATGTTAACGAATCTCACAGTGGAGGAAGCCCTGGAACAGATCGATGCCCATGTCTCTCCCCTTCCGGAGCAGACACTGACCATTGCCCAGGCGCGGGGCCGCGTGCTGGCGGAGGATGTGATCTCCCCCATAGACCAGCCTCCCTTCGACCGCTCCCCCCTGGATGGCTATGCCCTGATGGCGGCGGACACCGCCGGGGCCAGCCGGGAGACGCCGGTGCGCCTGCAGGTGACCGGCACGGTGTGCGCCGGGGGCTGCCCCGCCGGTCCCCTTGCCTCCGGGCAGGCGGTACGGGTGATGACCGGCGGGATGCTGCCCGCCGGGGCCGACTGCGTCATCCGCCAGGAGGCCACCGACCGGGGGACGGAGACAGTGGAAATCTATGAATCTCTCCGCGACGGAGCCAACTATGTCCGCGCCGGGGAGGACTTCCGGACGGGCGACGTGCTGCTCAGCGCGGGCACCCGGCTGGACGCGGCCGCCTTCGCGGTGCTCTCCAGCGCGGGCATCGACCCGGAGACGGAGCGCGTCTTAGTCAGTCCGCTGCCCCGGGTGGCGGTGCTGTGCACCGGGGACGAGCTGGTCTACCCCTCCGTCCACCCCCTGCCGCCGGGCAAGATCTACGACTCCAACCGCACCTTCCTCACCCACCGGCTGCGGGAGCTGGGCATCCAGGCCGAGCCGGGCTGCGAGCACTTCATGGACGATCCCGCCCTGGTGGCCGGCTCCATCCGCCGGGCCATGGAGTGGGCAGACGCGGTGATCACCACCGGCGGCGTGTCGGTGGGCATCAAGGACATCATGCACGAGGTGCTCCCCCTGCTGGGGGCCGAGCAGATCTTCACCCGCACCAAGGTCAAGCCGGGCACCCCCGCCATCTTCGCCGTGGCTCAGGGCAAGCCCATCCTGGCCCTGTCGGGCAACCCCTTCGCTGCCGCCGCCACCTTCGAGCTGTTCGGGCGCCCCATGCTGGCAAAGCTCTCGGGCGACCCCAGGCTGGATGTGCACCGGGCGACCGCGGTGCTCCGGGGCAGCTTCTCCAAGACCAGTCCGGGCAGACGCTACATCCGCGGCTGCTACGCCGACGGCATCGTCACCCTGCCCGCCGGCCACTCCTCCGGCCAGCTGCGCTCCATGGTGGGCTGCAACTGCCTGGTGGACATCCCCGCCGGCTCCGGCCCCCTCAGCGACGGGCAGCCCGTCCAGGTGGTCCTGCTGTAATCTGACTTTCTAAGGGAGAACGATCCTATGTCTGGGAAAATGAACCATTTTGACGACAACGGAAACGCCATCATGGTGGACGTGTCCGGCAAGCAACCCACCCAGCGCATCGCCATCGCCAAGGGCAGCATCCAGGTCAACGACGCGGTGATGAACGCGGTGGTGAACCGCACGGTGGCCAAGGGCGACGTGCTTGGGGTGGCCCGGGTGGCAGGCATCATGGCCACCAAGCGTACCCCCGACCTGATCCCCATGTGCCACCCCCTCATGCTCAACAACGCCAGCGTGGACTTCGAGGTGGACCAGGCCTCCAACACCATCACAGCAATCTGCACCGCCAAGCTCACCGGCCTGACCGGCGTGGAGATGGAGGCGCTGACCGGCGTTTCGGTGGCGCTGCTGACCATCTATGACATGTGCAAGGCCATCGACAAGACCATGACCATCACCAACGTCCACCTGGTGCGCAAGGAGGGCGGCAAGTCCGGGGTGTTCATCAATGAGAAGGACTGAGCGGCCCATCGTGGCCGTCTCCGGCGTGAAGAACTCCGGCAAGACCACCCTGGTGGAGAAGCTGGTCCGGGCCCTGGTGGCCCGGGGCCTCCGGGTGGCGGTCATCAAGCACGACGGCCACCACTTCGAGCCCGACGTGCCCGGCACCGACAGCTGGCGGCACCGGGCTGCGGGCGCCTACGGCACCGCCATCTACGACGGGGAGAAATTCCTGCTGGTCAAGTCGGCCCAGGTCACCCCGGAGCAGCTGTTCGGCCAGTTTCCCGAGGCCGACCTCATCCTGCTGGAGGGTGCCAAGGACTCCCCCTGGCCCAAGTTCGAGATCGTCCGTTCGGACAACTCCGCCGCGCCGGTGTGCGACCCCGCCACCCTGCTGGCCCTGGTCACCGACCTGCCCCTCTCCCTGCCCGGGGTGCCCACCCTGGGGCTGGAGGACGTGGACGCCATGGTGGAGCTGCTGCTGAAACAATTACCCGAGAAAGGGGGCGCGCCCCAATGATCGACCGCTGCGCGCGAACCATCGACTATATCCGGGTGTCCGTCACCGACCGGTGCAACCTGCGCTGCGTCTACTGCATGCCGGAGGACGGAGTACAGTGGGTGCCCCACAACGCCGTGCTCTCCTATGAGGAGATCCTGCATCTGTGCCGCATCTTCGCCGGGCTGGGCCTGTCCAAGATCAAGCTCACCGGCGGCGAGCCGCTGGTACGCAAGGGCATGGACCGGCTCATCGCCGACCTGAAGGCCATCGACGGCATCCAGTGCGTCACCCTCACCACCAACGGCGTGCTGCTGGCCGACCAGCTGGACGGTCTGGTGGCCGCCGGACTGGACGGGGTGAACATCAGCCTGGACACCCTGGACCGGGCGCAGTTCAAGGCCATCACCCGCCGGGACGAGCTGGACCGGGTGCTGGCCGGTCTGAACGCCGCCCTGGACTGTCCCGGCCTGAACGTGAAGATCAACTGTCTGCCCATGGGGAGCAACGACGACCAGCTGGCCCCCATGGTGGAGCTGGCCCGGGAGCGGCCCCTGTCGGTGCGGTTCATCGAGGTCATGCCCATCGGACTGGGCAAGTCGCTGACCCACCGCTCGGAGGAAGACGTGCGCGCCATCCTGGAGCGGGCCTTCGGACCCATGACCCCCTTCCACGGCAAGCTGGGCAACGGCCCCTGTCACTACTTCTCCCTGCCCGGCTTCGTGGGCAAGGTGGGCTTCATCAGCGCCCTGAGCCACCAGTTCTGCGGCGAGTGCAACCGGGTCCGGCTGACCTCGGAGGGCTTTTTGAAGACCTGCCTGCAGTATGAGCTGGGCGTCAACCTGAAAACGCTGCTGGACGACGGGCGGGACGACGCCTTCATCGCCGAGGCCGTCCGGCAGGCCATCTACAACAAACCCCTCCAGCACCACTTCGCCGACACCAGCGGCGAGCAGGCCCTGGAGCACCACGGCATGAGCCAGATCGGAGGCTGATCCCCATGGGGAACGTCATTGCAGTCTGCGTCAGTGAAAAAAAGGGGACGCAGAAGACCAACGTGAAAACCGCGAACTTCATTGAGAACTGGGGCATCGAACACGACGCCCACGCCGGCGACTGGCACCGCCAGGTCTCCCTGCTCTCCCACGACCGGGTGGAGGAGTTCCGCGCCCGGGGCGCCCAGGTAGAGGACGGCGCCTTCGGGGAAAACCTGGTGGTGTCCGGCTTCGACTTCAAGACCATGCCCATCGGCACCAGATTCCGGTGCAACGACGTGGTGCTGGAGCTGACCCAGGTGGGCAAGCAGTGCCACGCCCACTGCGAGATCTACAAGGTCATGGGGGACTGCATCATGCCCCGGGAGGGCGTGTTCACCCGGGTGCTCCACGGGGGCACCATCTCGGTGGGGGACACCCTCACCGTATGCACCCCGGACCAGTGCTGAGCCATCCCCAAAGAAAGGAAGCTGATCGAATATGTATCGTGTCGCCATCATCACCTCCAGCGACTCCGGCTACGCCGGACAGCGGGAGGACAGGAGCGGTCCCGTCATCCGGGAGCTGGTCACCAAGGCGGGCTACCAGGTGGTCCACACCGTGCTGCTGCCCGATGAGCGGGCCATGCTCTCCGCCGAGATGGCCCGCATCGCCGACGGGGACCTGGCCGACCTGATCCTCACCACCGGAGGCACGGGCTTCTCCCCCCGGGACTGCACCCCGGAGGCCACCGCCGACATCACCGAGCGTGCCGTGCCCGGCATTCCGGAGGCCATGCGCTACCTCTCCCTCCAGATCACCCCCCGGGCCATGCTCAGCCGGGCGTCCGCCGGCATCCGCAAGGGCACGCTGATCGTCAACCTGCCAGGCAGCCCCAAGGCGGTCACCGAGTGCCTGGAGTACATCCTCCCCGCCCTGGGCCACGGTCTGGAGATCCTCCGGGGGGACGCCTCCAACTGCGCCCGCACCTGACAACTCCATATGATCCGAGCAAAAGCGGCTAACGGCTCACGCCCATGCCGCTGCGCCGAGGCGGTGCGCCGCCTCCTGGGCCGGACCGGAAACGGGCCGGCCTTCCCCGAGAAAAGGCTGACACGGCAGAGCCGGTATCGCCCTCGGGCGGTACCGGCTCCTTTCCCGGCCTTCAGAAAAGGATGATGAGCTTGAACGCATTGGCTGTACTGATCGACAACTGGTATCCCCTGTTCAATTCCCTGCGCATCGCGGCCGTCTCCACGGTGATCGTCTTCTTCACCGGCATCTTCGCCGCCTACTATATCGCGCGCCTGCCCCGGCTGCTCAAGGGCATTCTGGACGTGATCCTCACCCTGCCCATGGTGCTCCCCCCCACGGTGGTGGGCTACTTCCTGCTGCTCATCTTCGGCTCCAAGCGCCCCTTCGGCATGTGGATGCTGGAGACCTTCGGCGTGAAGATGGTGATGACCTGGTACTCCGCCATCTTCGCCGCCGCGGTGATCGGGTTCCCCCTGATGTACCGCACCGCACGAGGGGCCTTTGAGAGCTTCGATCCCACCCTGCGCTACTCCGGCCAGACCCTGGGCCTGTCCAACACCTACATCTTCTGGCGCATCACCATGCCCGCCTGCCGCCAGGGCATCCTGGCGGGCACCGTGCTGGCCTTCGCCCGGGCGCTGGGCGAGTTCGGCGCCACCAGCATGATCGCCGGCTACATCCCCGGCAAGACCGACACCATCTCCACCACGGTATACAACCTGTGGCAGACCAACCGGGACGCGGAGGCCATGAAGTGGGTGCTGGTCAACCTGGTTATCTCCACCGCCGTGCTGCTCACGGTGAACATGCTGGAGCGGCGGGATTTCATCCCCTCGGTGAAGCGCGCCCGGCGGAAGGAGGCGGCCTGAGATGAGTCTCTCCCTCGACATCCGAAAGGACTTCGGCGGTTTTCGGCTGGACATGGCGCTGGAGGTGGAAAACGAGCGGCTGGCCCTGCTGGGGGCCTCCGGCTGCGGCAAGAGCATGACCCTGCGCTGCATCGCCGGCATCGTCACCCCCGACGAGGGGCGCATCGTGCTCAACGGCCGCACCCTGTTCGACTCCGCCCGGAGGATCAACCTGCCCCCCCAGCAGCGGCGGGTGGGCCTTCTGTTCCAGAACTACGCCCTGTTCCCCAACATGACGGTGGAACAGAACATCACCTCCGGCATCCGGGAGCGTCTGCCCCGGGAGGAGAAGCGGCGCCTGTGCGCCGGGATCATGGAGAAATTCAATCTCACCGGGCTGGAAAAGCACCGTCCCGCCCAGCTGTCCGGCGGCCAGCAGCAGCGGGTGGCCCTGGCCCGCATCCTCATCTCCCGGCCGGAGATCCTGCTGCTGGACGAGCCCTTCTCCGCCCTGGACAGCTACCTGCGCTGGGAGCTGGAGCAGGAGCTGATGCGAGTACTGCGGGAGTTTTCCGGCCCCGCCATTCTGGTCTCCCACAACCGGGACGAGGTGTACCGGATCTGCAACCGGGTGGCGGTGGTCAAAAACGGCAGCGTGGACGCGCTGGACGACCGGGAGCCCCTCTTCGCCCACCCCCCCACCTACCAGGCCGCCCTGCTCACCGGCTGCAAGAATTTCTCCGCGGTGCGGCGGCTGGACGAGCACCATGTGGAGGCCCTGGACTGGGGCGGCACCTTCACCTGCGGACGGCCCGTGGGAGAGGAGATCCGCTATCTGGGCGTGCGGCCCCACTTCGTGCACCCCGCCGCCGGGCAGACGGAGAACACCCTCACCTGCCGGGTGGTGCAGGTCATCGACAACCTGGTGGACATCATTGTGCTGTGCGCGCCCCCCGTGCCCGACCGGCACCAGCCCCCCCTGCAGCTGCGCTTCAAGCGGGAGGAGTGGGCCCCCTACCAGGGCCGGGAGGAGATCACCCTGTATTTCGATCCCCGGGCGCTGCTCCTGCTGCGCGACTGATGTCTCCGTCCTCCCGCCGGACGCGGCGCGCTGGCGGCGCCCCATGCGTACAACAAAACCGCCCCCGGAGCCTGATGCTCCGGGGGTGGTCGTTTTCTTTGTGTCAGCCCGTCGCGGGTCGGGCCGCCATCCAGCGGGGGCCTCTCCCGGGCCGGCGTGCTCCTCCGCGCACACGTCGTCTATCAGATGCAAAGCGCCCCCGGAGCGATGCTCCGGGGGCGCTTGATCTCGGTGCAGAAACCAGGTGATCAGACAGGATCAGCCAGGAACTTCTTCTCCAGACGGAAGACCTCGAACAGCTGCTTGTCGCGCTTCTCCTTCAGCTTCTCGATGTCCACGCCCTCGTAGTCGTAGAAGCCCTTGCCGGACTTGATGCCCAGGTTGCCTTCCTCCACCAGCTTCTCCAGGGTCTTGGGCAGCTCGTCGCCGTTGACAGGCATGGTGTAGGACTTGTTCTTGTAGTTGTTGGCAGTCATGTCCAGCCCGCCGAAATCAGCGCGCTTGCACAGGCCCAGCACGCAGGCACGGGGGATGAAGGAAGCCTTGGCAGCCAGGTCAATGGCCTGAGCATCGCAGTAGCCGTTGTCCAGCAGGAAGAACACCTCGCGGTTCAGGCACTGCTGCAGGCGGTTGACGATGTAGCCCTTGATGAACTTCTTCATCAGCACGGCGGTCTTGCCGCAGTTGTTCAGCAGGGCCACGGCGATGTCGGCGTACTCCTGGGGAGCCTGCTCGCTCTTCACGACCTCCACCAGGGGGATGACGTGGGGAGGCGCAT
>CALXCT010000060.1 GCA_944386865.1 uncultured Oscillospiraceae bacterium
GCCGGGCGTGTGGGGCATCCAGGCCGGCGCGCCGGAGTTCGGCTGCACGGCCAAGCACATCTTCACCCACATCGAGTGGCACATGACCGCCCGGATCGTCCGCTTAGAGAGCGCCGCGCTGCCCGAAGGATGGGTGTGGGCCGGCGGGGAGGACCTGAAACGCCGCTATGCCGTGCCCAGCGCCTTCGACGGGGTGGCGCATCTGGTGGAGCAGAGACTGGAAAAGGTGGAATGAATCGTGGCAAAGCTGTATTTTCGCTACGGGGTGATGGGGTCGAGCAAGTCGGCCAACGCCCTGATGGTGCGCTATAACTATGAGGAGCGGGGCCAGCGGGCCCTGATGGTCAAGCCCATCGTGGACCAGCGGGAGGGGGAGGCCGTGGTGGGGTCCCGGATCGGGCTGAGCTATCCCTGCATCTGGTTCGAGCAGCTGGAGCAGATGACCCGGGAGGAGATCCGCGCCTACCAGTGCGTCATCGTGGACGAGGCCCAGTTCCTCAGCCGGGAGCAGGTGCGCTTGCTCACCGAGATCGTGGACGAGATGAACGTGCCCGTCATCTGCTACGGCCTGCGGGCCGATTTCAAGGGGGACCTGTTCCCCGGCTCCCAGGCGCTGCTGGCCTGGGCGGACATCATCGAGGAGGTCAAGACCATCTGCTGGTGCGGCCGGAAGGCCACCTGCAACGCCCGGTTCGACGAGAACGGGGTGGTGCTCAAGCAGGGGGAGCAGGTGATGATGGGAGCCAACGACCGCTACATCGGCCTGTGCCGCCGCCACTGGAAGCAGGGCGACCTGGGCCCCGACTGGAGGCGGAGCGTTGATCTGTAACCAGTGCCCCCGCCGGTGCGGGGCGGAGCGGACGCGGGACCTGGGGGGCGGCGTGTGCGGGATGCCGGAAGGGCCCGTGCTGGCCCGGGCGGCGCTGCACCGGTGGGAGGAACCCCCCATCTCGGGCACCCGGGGCTCGGGCACCGTCTTTTTCTCCGGGTGCAGCCTGGGGTGTGCGTACTGTCAGAACGATGAGATCAGCCACCGGGGGGTGGGCCGAGGGGTGAGCCAGGCGCGGCTGCGGGAGATCTGCCTGGAGCTGATCGCCCAGGGGGCCCACAACATCAACCTGGTCAACCCCACTCACTACGCCCATGTGATCTCCCGGCTGCTGGACGAGCCCCTGCCGGTGCCGGTGGTGTGGAACTCGGGGGGCTACGATCTGCCCGAGACCCTGCGCGCCCTGGAGGGGAAGGTGGACGTCTACCTGCCCGATCTGAAGTGCCTGGACGGGGAGGGGGCGGCGCGCTACTCCGCCGCGCCCGACTACCCCCGGCGGGCAGAGGAGGCCATTTTGGAGATGGTCCGCCAGACGGGACCTTATGTGCTGGAGGACGGGCTGCTGCGCCGGGGGGTGCTGATCCGGCACCTGGTGCTGCCGGGCAGATTGAACCAGGCCAAGGCGGTGATGGACTGGGTGGCGGAGCGCTTCCCGCCGGGGACGGTGCTTTTTTCCCTCATGAGCCAGTACACCCCCTGGGGCCGCTCGGCGGACTTCCCGGAGATCCACCGGACCCTGCGCCGCAGCGAGATCCGCGCGGCCAACCAGTATATGGCCAATCTGGGGCTGGAGGGCTTCACCCAGGAGGGGGCCAGCGCCCAGCGGGACTATACCCCCGCCTTCGACTTCACCGGACTATAAGGAAATGCTCCCCATCCCGTGCGGGATGGGGAGCGTTTTTTGCCTGAAAAAGGGGGGCGGGTCACATCTTCTCGGGGGCGCTGACCCCCAGCAGGGCCAGACAGTTGGCGATGACGAGACGCACCGTGTCGGCCAGCTTCAGGCGGGCGGAGAGCAGGGCGGGTTCCTCCCCCTTGATGCGGCAGGCGTTGTAGAAGCGGTGGAAGTCCCCCGCCAGGGACACCAGGTAGCGGTTGATGCGGCTGGGGTCGTAGTCCCGGGCGGCCAGGCGCAGCTCCTCGGGCAGCTGGGACAGGGCCTTGATGAGGGCGCGCTCGGTCTCGCCGCTGAGCAGGGTCAGGTCGGCGTCCGCCGCGGCGGGGACGCCGTGCCCGTCGGCGGCCAGGTTGGCGATGAGGGAGCAGATGCGGGCGTGGGCGTACTGCACGTAGTACACGGGGTTCTCGCTGTCCTCCCGCACGGCCAGGTCCAGGTCGAAGTCCAGCGGGCTGGTGGAGGCCCGGGAGTTGAAGAAATAGCGGGCGGCGTCCACCGAGATCTCGTCCAGCAGGTCGTGCAGGGCGATGGCCTTGCCCGAGCGCTTGGACATCCGCACCGGCTTTCCGTCCTGCAGCAGGTTGACCAGCTGCATCAGCACGATGACGAGGCGGTGGGACCCGTCCAGCCCCAGCCCGTCCAGGGCGGCCTGCAGCCGGGCCACGTGGCCGTGGTGGTCGGCGCCCCAGATGTTGATGGCCTTGTCAAAGCCGCGCACTTCCAGCTTGTTGCGGTGGTAGGCGATGTCGGCGGCGAAATAGGTGTAGAAGCCGTTGGCCCGGCGCAGCACGTCGTCCTTCAGGTCCAGCTTGTCCACCTGCTCCTGGGTTTTGCCCTCCCGGAGGAACTTCTGCTTGAGCAGCTCGGTGGTGTTCAGCCACAGGGCCCCGTCCTTCTCATAGGTCCAGCCCTTGTCCACCAGCAGGCCCACCGTCTCGGCCACGAAGCCGGACTGGTGCAGGGAGGACTCGTAGAACCACTGGTCGTATTCGATGCGGTACTTCTTCAGGTCGCTCTCCATCTTGGGGATGTTCACCGTCAGGCCGAACTGGCCCATGGCCTCCAGCCACTCCTCCTCGGGCGCGTCCCGGAAGGAGTCCCCGTGCTGGTCGTAGAACTGCTGGGCCAGCTCCCGGATGTCGTCCCCCTGGTAGCCCTTCTCGGGGAAGGGGTAGCCGTCCTCCCCCAGCAGCAGCTGCATATACCGGGCGTGGATGGATTCGGCGAACTTGTGGATCTGGTTGCCCGCGTCGTTGACGTAGAACTCCTTCCAGGTGTCATAGCCCACCCGGGAGAGGACGTTGGCCAGGGTGTCGCCCAGCACGCCGCCCCGGGCGTTGCCCATGTGCATGGGGCCGGTGGGGTTGGCGGAGACGAACTCCACCATCACCTTTTCTCCCCGGCCCTCGTCGCTGGCGCCGTAAGCGGCGCCCTCGGCCTCGATGTCGGCGATGACCTGGCCGTACCACTTGGGGCCCAGGGTGAAGTTGAGAAAACCGGGTCCGGCGATCTCAACCCTGTCGAAGAAGCTGCCCTCCAGCTCCAGGTGGTCCACGATGGCCTGGGCGATGGCCCGGGGGGCCATGTGCATGGCCTTGGCCCCCGCCATGGCGAAGGAGGAGGCGTAGTCGCCGTGGGCGGCGTCCTTGGGGATCTCGATGGTGGCGTTCACTTCGGCCCCGGCGGGGAGCACCCCCGCGGCGGCGGCCCGGTCATAGGCGGCCCGGGTCAGCTGGTCCACCTGCTGACGGGCGGCCTGAATCAGATTGGACATGTGATATCACTCTTTCGTCGGTGTGATTTTGGCTCCGCCCGTCACTGGGGGAGCAGGGGGGAGGGGGCCTCCTTGACCTCGATGTGGAACAGGTTGTAGCCCGCCACGGCGTGGTCGATCTCGATGGCGTAGTCGATCTCCAGCTCGCCGCCGCCGTCCCCGATGGTGGAGCGCACCTTCCGGGCGGACACCCCCACCTCCATGGAGCCGTAGGGCGTGTCGTAGAGGGACAGGTGCTTGCGGCCCACCTCGAACACCATCTGGGAGTTGACCTGCCCCTCCCGGGTGAGGGTCACCCGGCGG
Source organism: uncultured Oscillospiraceae bacterium (assembly GCA_944386865.1). Taxonomy (GTDB): domain Bacteria; phylum Bacillota; class Clostridia; order Oscillospirales; family Oscillospiraceae; genus CALXCT01. The sequence continues at coordinate 3,805 of CALXCT010000060.1, forward strand.
GGCTGGATGAGAAAGCGGGTGCTGGTGCCGTCCAGGCCGGTCAGCTCGCTCTCCTCGTACTGCAGGGTGTACTCCCCCGACTCCGCCCGGGACAGCCGCCCGGCGGTGATCAGCTCGATGCTGTCCTGGTCCTCTTCCTCAAACTGCTGCATCCCCCTGATGGAGATGATGACTTCTTTTTCCATAGCTACCTCGCCTGTGCCAGGGGGCGCGCCCCCGTGAAATGGACTTATTATATATTAGTATGTACGCCCTGTAAAGAAAAATCTCAATAGCGGGTGATGTCCACCCGGGCCACCTCGCCGGTGACGTCGTGCCCCAGAAAGACGGAGGCCAGATTGACGAAGCTGCCCACGCTGTCGCTGACGTAGTAGCGGCACACGCCGACGTGGCCCGGGTCGTTGAGGGCGTCCCGCTCCATGAGCCGCCGGCGCACTGCCCGGGCGCCCTCCGCCCCCGAGTTGACCAGGGTGACCTGGGGACCCATCTCGTTGGCGATGACCCGCTGGAGCAGGGGGTAGTGGGTGCAGCCCAGCACCAGGGTGTCCGCCCCGGCCTGCTTGATGGGGGCCAGATATTCCCGGGCCACCGTCTCCACCACGATGTCCCCCGGTTCGACCCGCCCGTTCTCCGCCAGGGGGACGAACAGGGGACAGGCCACGTCCACGATCTCCGCGTCGGGCCGCAGGGCCTTGATGCGGCGGATGTAGATGCCGGTGCGGATGGTGGCCTGGGTGCCGATCAGCCCGATGACCCCGTTCCGGCTGGACTGGACGGCGGCCTGGACCGAGGGGGCGACCACCCCGATCATGGGGATGGAGTTCTCCGCCTCCAGCACCTCCATGGCGGTGGAGCTGACGGTGTTGCAGGCGATGAGGATGGCCTTCAGGTCGAAGGAGCGGAGGAAGGCCACGTCCTGCCGGGCATACTGGATGATGGTGTCCCGGGAGCGGCTGCCGTAGGGCACCCGCGAGGTGTCGCCGAAATAGATGACGTCCTCCCCGGGCAGCAGGGCGGTCAGTTCCCGCACGGCGGTCAGCCCGCCCAGACCGGAGTCAAAAATGCCGATGGGACGGCGATCCATCCAAATTCCTCCTCCCGATGGGTTTCTGTATCATTCTATGCTAAACGGGCGGCAAAAACAAGGGGCAATTTCCATAGAAGCGGTTTGACAACGGGGGAGGAATCATGTAGTATACTGTTTTTGTAAGGAGGTCTTGGATATGAACCTGGAACTGACCACCAAACAATTCCGCCGCCTGCTGGACATGGCCTATATCGGCAACTGGGTGCTCAACTCCACCCGGGGGGACGACCGCATCGGCGACTACGACCAGGTGGAGAGCCTGCTGTTCGCCCGGGCCGTGGCGGAGGGGATGCCCACCCTGACCGAAGTGTACGAGGGCGAAGTGGTGCCCTCCAAGGCCTTTGTGGAGGGCGGCATCCACGAGGCCATCGCGGAATATGAGAACAACATCTTTTTCGATATCCTGGCCGAGGAGCTTGCCCGCCGGGATATGGACGACGTGCCCATCGACGAGAGCAATCTGGATGAGTTCAACCAGCGGGTGGAGACCTATATCAGCGAGTTCGAGGCCCACGGGACGGACAACATCACGGTGGACAGCATCGGCTGACGGACAAAGGGCCCGTCCGGTCATCCGGACGGGCCCTTTTCATCCCCGGAGGAGAGAGCAAAGGAGAGCATGATGGAGACGATCACACAGCAGCTGGCCCGGGAGCTGGGCCGGCCGGAGGGGCAGGTGGAGCAGGTCATCCGCCTGCTGGACGAGGGGAACACCATCCCCTTCATCGCCCGCTACCGCAAGGAGCAGCACGGCTCCATGGACGACACCGCCCTGCGCGCCCTGTACGACCGGCTGCACTACCTGCGGGGCCTGGAGCAGCGCCGGCAGGAGGTGAAGGAGGCGGTGGAGGCCCAGGGGAAGCTGACGGAGGAGCTGGCGGCGGCCATGGACGGCGCGGCCACCCTGGCCCAGCTGGAGGACCTGTACCGTCCCTACAGGCAGAAGCGCCGCACCCGGGCCACCATGGCCAGGGAGAAGGGGCTGGAGCCTCTGGCCCAGATCCTGTTCGCCCTGGGCGCGCCGGTGGAGCCGGAGCGGGAGGCCCAGGCTTATCTGGCCCCGGACAAGGGGGTGGAGACGGCGGCCGACGCCCTGGCGGGGGCGGGGGACATCATCGCCGAGTGGATCTCGGACGACGCGGAGGTGCGGGGACAGCTGAGGGAGCTGTACCGCCGCCGGGGGGCGCTCCGCTCCCGCCCGGCCCAGGCCGAGCCGGAGGACACGGTGTACCGGCTCTACTACGACTTCCAAAGCCCCCTCAGCCGGGCGATGGGCCACCAGGTGCTGGCCGTCAACCGGGGCGAGCGGGAGGGGGTGCTGAAGGTCTCGGTGGAGGTGGACGAGGACGCCGCCCGGGTCACCGTGCGCCGCTGCTGCGTGCCCGGCCGGGCGGCCATGGACTTTGTGCGCGCCGCGGCGGACGACGCCTGGGAGCGGCTGCTGCGCCCCTCTCTGGAGCGGGAGATGCGCGGCGAGCGGACCGACGCGGCCGCCGAGGGGGCCATCCGCAACTTTGCCCTGAACCTGCGGCCCCTGCTGATGCAGCCCCCGGTGCGGGGGGCGGTGACCATGGGGCTGGACCCGGGCTACCGCAACGGCTGCAAGGTGGCGGTGGTGGACCCCACGGGCAAGGTGCTGGACACCGCGGTGGTCTATCCCACCCACGGCCAGCGGCAGAAGGAGCAGTGCCTGGACACCCTGGCCGCCCTGATCCGCCGCCACGGGGTGCGCCACATCGCTCTGGGCAACGGCACCGCCAGCCGGGAGACCGAGCAGATGGTGGTGGAGCTGCTGCGCCGGGTGGACGGGGTGAGCTATATGATCGTCAGCGAGGCGGGGGCGTCGGTCTATTCCGCCTCCCCCCTGGCGGCGGAGGAGTTTCCCCAGTACGACGTGAACCTGCGCAGCGCGGTGTCCATCGCCCGGCGGCTGCAGGACCCCCTGGCCGAGCTGGTGAAGATCGACCCCAAGGCCATCGGGGTGGGCCAGTACCAGCACGATATGCCCCAGGCCCGGCTGGACGAGACCCTGGCCGGGGTGGTGGAGGACTGCGTCAACGCGGTGGGGGTGGACCTGAACACCGCCTCCGCCCCCCTGCTGCAGCGGGTGGCCGGCCTGAACGCCGCCACGGCCAAGAACATCGTGGCCTACCGGGAGGAGCACGGACCCTATCCCGCCCGGAAGCAGCTGTTGAAGGTGCCCAAGCTGGGCCCCAAGGCCTTCCAGCAGTGCGCGGGCTTCCTGCGCCTGCCGGAGAGCGCGTCGGTGCTGGAGCGCACCGGGGTGCACCCTGAGAGCTACGCCGCGGCGGCAAAGCTGCTGGAGCTGTGCGGCTATACCCTGGAGGACGCGGCGGCGGGGTCCGCTTTGGAGCTGGAGGCGCGGGTCGGCGCCCTGGGGAAGGAGCGGGCGGCCGCGGAGTGCGGGGTGGGCCTTCCCACCCTGGAGGACATCGTGAAGGAGCTGTCCAAGCCGGGCCGCGACCCCCGGGACGAGCTGCCCAAGCCCATCCTGCGCACCGACGTGATGGAGCTGAAGGACCTGAAGCCCGGCATGGAGCTGACGGGCACGGTGCGCAACGTGATCGACTTCGGCGTGTTCGTGGACGTGGGGGTGCACCAGGACGGACTGGTGCACATCAGCCAGCTGAACGCCGGGCGGCGGGTGGGCCACCCCTCCGAGGTGGTCAGCGTGGGCGACGTGGTCACCGTCTGGGTCAAAGAGGTGGACGAGAAACGAAAGCGCATCGGCCTGACCATGAAAAAGCCGGAGTGAGCGAAATTTTCTCTTGACTGTCAAGCCGCTTGACACCTTATACTCTCCCTGAACAGGAGGGATCATTATGACCATCAAGGAACTGGAGGAGCGCACCGGCCTGGCCCGGGCGAACATCCGCTTTTACGAGCAGGCGGGGCTCATCTGCCCCCTGCGCCGTCCCAACGGCTACCGGGACTACTCGGAGGAGGACGCGCGCACCCTGGAGAAGGTCAAGCTGCTGCGCCGGCTGCGGCTGGACCTGGACACCATCCGGCGGCTCCAGGCCGGGTCGCTCACCCTGGGGCAGGCCATGCAGGAGCAGACGGCCGCCCTGGCCCGGGACCGGGCGGAGGCGGACGCCGCCCGGCAGGTGTGCATCCGGCTGCGGGACAGCGGGGAGGGGTATGAGACCTTCAGCCCCCTGCCCTACCTCCGGGAGCTGGACCAGGCGCCCGCGGGGCCCCACATGGCCCCGCTGCCCGCCGACTGGGCGGAGACGGTGGCCCACCCCTGGGTGCGCTTCTTTGCCCGGGCGCTGGACGGGGCGGTCTACGGCCTTTTGTGGGCGGTGGTGCAGCTGTTCGTGCTGGACTGGGTGCCCATGACGGAGGGGGAGCAGCTGCTGACCCGGGCGGCGGGCTGGTGCGTCTCCATCCTGCTGTTCTTCGCCATCGAGCCGGTGCTGCTGTCCGCCTGGGGCACCACCCCGGGCAAGGCGCTGTTCGGCCTGAAGGTGCGCCGGTCGGACGGGGGAAAGCTCAGCTGGCGGCAGGCCCTGCGGCGGCTGACGGGGGTCTATGTCCAGGGCCAGTGCTTCACCATCCCCGTCGCGGAGCTGTTCTTCTGGTGGAAAAGCTACAAGCTCTGCCGGGACGGCTTCCCCCTGCCCTGGGAGGAGGACACCGCCTACACCGTGAAGGACCGGGCAAGCTGGCGGGGCGCCGCCTTCGCGGCGGCCTATCTGGCGCTGTTCCTGGTGAACTTTCCCCTGAGCAGTCAGGCCATGCTGCCCCCCAACCGGGGAGAGCTGACCGTGGCGGAGTTTGTGGAGAACTACAATGACATAGCTTCCCTTTTGGGGGCAAGCAGCCGCCTGGACGGAGAGGGCGCCCTGGTGATGACCGAGAACAGCGATCTGCTGGCGGAAAACCTGCCGGAGCTCATCTACACCCTGAAGGACGGAACGGTGGCGGGGGTGGAGGTCCGCTGGCAGACCGACCGGGACCGGATGACCTGGGACCACAGGGATGTGCCTCAGCTTGCCGTACTGTCCTTGCTCACGGCCCAGAGAAGCGTCAACTGCCTGAACTGCCCCTTTGTGGTGGACGACGCAGAAACGTGGATGGGGGACTGGACCGAACTGTGGACACTCCACGGGGTGTCGGTGTACAATCAGAATCGGGGAGAGGGCTACTTCCGGAACGGAGGGCAGTATGAGGGCTTTCTGCACCCCGTAGGAGATGGGGCCCACTTCTATCAGATGGATGTCCGCATCACTTTGAAAGAGCAAACCATGCGTGGAGAGGAGCAGTACCCATGATGACCTTTGACCAGGCAGCCCAGCTGCTGGACGACATCGCCATGGAGTTTCCCGAGGCCTTCTACCAGGACCTCAACGGCGGGGTGCAGTTCGAGGAGGACGCCCTGCCAGACCCCCAGTTCCCCCCGGGGGAGATGTATATCATGGGGGAGTACGTCCAGGACCTGACGGGCAACTTCATCGTGCTCTACTACGGCTCCTTCGCCGCCCTGCTGGCCGACGAGCCCGACGAGGTGTGGGAGGAGGAGCTGTTCGCCACCCTGGCCCACGAGTTCACCCACCACCTGGAGCACCTGGGCGGACTGCACGCCCTGGACGACAAGGACGCGGAATTTCTCCGCCGGGCCCTGGCGGGGGAGGACCCCTGGGGGGACGGGGAGGAGCCGGAGCGGTGACCCCTCGGTCCTCAGTCAAACCAGGCGCCCCGGAAGCGTAGGCTTCCGGGGCGTTTTTTTTCTGCGCCCATCAAAAAGATGCCGGCACCCCCTTGACAAACGGCGCATATAGTAATAATATATGAACAGATGTTCAAATGATAGAAAGGAGCGGACAGACATGGAGGAGAGAACTCCCTGCTGCCAGCAGGAGCAGGTGCATGAGGACCTGGTGCGCCGGGTGGAGGGGCGGCTGCCCGGCGACGAGCTGCTGTACGACCTGGCGGAGCTGTTCAAGATGTTCGGCGATTCCACCCGGATCAAGATCCTGTACGCCCTGTTCGAGTCGGAGCTGTGCGTGTGCGACATCGCCCGGCTGCTGGGGCTGACCCAGTCGGCCATCTCCCACCAGCTGCGCCTTCTGAAAAGCGCCAAGCTGGTGCAGTACCGGCGGGAGGGCAAGACGGTGTATTACTCCCTGGCGGACGCCCATGTCCGGTCCATCGTGGGCCAGGGCATGGAGCACATCTGTGAGTGAAAGGAGGGGCGGGCATGAAAAAGACCTATCGGATGGAGGAGCTGGAGTGCGCCCACTGCGCGGCCAGGATGGAGCAGGGCATCCGCGCCCTGCCCGGAGTGAAGGAGGCCCATGTGAACTTCCTCAGCCAGAAGCTGACCATCGAGGCGGAGGACGAGGGCTTTGAGGCCCTGATGGACCAGGTGGTCAGACTGTGCCGGAAGATCGAGCCGGACTGCGTGATCCGGCGCTGAAACCGGACTTCTCTTTGCTTCGGGGGTGGAGGGCATGACGAGGAAACAGAAGAAGTTGCTGGCCCGGGTCCTGGCCGCCCTGGCGCTGCTGGTCCTGGCGTGGGCCGTCCCGGCACAGGGACCGGCCCGGGCGGCGCTCTGGCTGGCGCCCTACGCTGTGGCGGGCTGGGACGTGCTGTGGCGGGCGGCGCGCAACATCGTCCGGGGGCAGGTGTTCGACGAGAACTTCCTCATGGCGGTGGCCACCGTGGGCGCCTTCGGGTGCGGTGAGTACCCCGAGGGGGCGGCGGTGATGCTCTTTTACCAGGTGGGCGAGCTGTTCCAGAGCGTGGCGGTGGGCCGAAGCCGCCGCTCCATCAGCCGGCTCATGGACATCCGCCCGGACTATGCCCACCTGCTGCGGGACGGGCAGACCGTGCGGGTAGACCCGGAGGAGGCGGCGGTGGGCGACGTGATCCTGGTGCGGCCGGGGGAGAAGATCCCGCTGGACGGCGTGGTGCTCAACGGCGCCGCCGCTCTGGACACCGCCGCCCTCACCGGCGAGTCCATGCCCTGGCAGGCCGGGCCGGGGGACGAGGTGCTCAGCGGCTGCGTGGACCTGTCCGGCGTGCTGGAGATCCGGGTGACCAGGCCCTACGGGCAGTCCACGGTGGCCCGCATCCTGGAGCTGGTGGAGAGCGCGGCGGAGAAAAAGGCGAAGGCGGAGCGCTTCATCACCCGTTTTGCCCGGTACTACACGCCTGCGGTGGTGGGGGCGGCGCTGGCCCTGTTCCTGCTCCCCACCCTGCTGCTGGCCCTGCTGCCCGAGCTGCCCGCCTGGCTGGCGGGCACCGTGTGGAGCGACTGGCTGCACCGGGGACTTGTTTTCCTGGTGGTCTCCTGCCCCTGCGCCCTGGTGATCTCCATCCCTCTGAGCTTCTTCGGCGGTATCGGCGGGGCGGCCCGGCAGGGCATCCTGGTGAAGGGGGGCAACTGCCTGGAGGCCCTGGCCCGGACAGGGGTGGTGGTCTTTGACAAGACGGGCACCCTCACCCAGGGGGATTTTCAGGTGACGCGGGTGTGCCCCGCGGAGGGAGTGGGGGAGGAGGACCTGCTGGCCCTGGCCGCTCTGGCCGAGCGCCACTCCGGCCACCCCATCGCCCAGTCGCTGAAGCAGGCCTGGAAGGGCGAGGGCACAGAGGTCCCGGTCACCGGGGTGGAGGAGCGCCCGGGACTGGGGGTCACCGCCCTGGTGGACGGCCGACGGGTGGCCGTGGGCGGCCGGAAGCTGATGGGATCGGAGGGGGTGGCCTGTCCGCCCTGCGAGGAGGCGGGCACGGCGGTCCATGTGGCGGCGGACGGGACATATCTCGGTTTCCTGCTGCTGGAGGACGCGCCCAAGCCCAGCGCCGCCGCCGCGGTGGCCGAGCTGAAGCGGCGGGGGGTGCGCACCGTGATGCTCACCGGGGACCGGCCCGCCGTGGGCGAGGCGGCGGCCCGGCGGCTGGGGCTGGACGAGGTCCACGCCGGCCTGCTGCCCGCCGGCAAGGTGGACCGGGTGGAGCAGCTGCTGAAGGAGACCCCCGCGGGGAGGACGCTGGCCTTCGTGGGCGACGGGGTGAACGACGCCCCCGTGCTGGCCCGGGCGGACGTGGGCATCGCCATGGGGGCCATGGGCTCGGACGCGGCCATCGAGGCGGCGGATGTGGTGCTGATGGACGACGACCCGGCCAAGGTGGTCCGGGCCATGGACCTGTCCCGCCGGTGCCTGCGCATCGTCCGGGAGAACATCGTCTTCTCCCTGGGGGTGAAGGGTGCGGTGCTGGTTCTGTCCGCCGCGGGGGTGACCGGCATGTGGGCGGCGGTGTTCGCCGACGTGGGGGTGATGGTGCTGGCCATCCTGAACGCCGGCCGGATGCTGCGGAAATGAAAAACGGACCTGCCGGAAGGCAGGTCCGTTTTGGCTTGGATGGGGTCAGCGCCGGCCGGTGTAGCGGCGGCGGCCCCGGTAGTGACCCATGCCGCCCCGGCGGCGCCGGCGGGAGAACACGGTCAGCCGCAGCACCACCGCGGCCACCAGGATGAGCACCAGCGCCACCAGCAGCTTGGCCCAGGCCTGGGAGAAGAACTGCTCCAGCCGGTCCAGCCGGTAGAGGGTGGTGTCCAGCGAGACGGAGGTGGCGGCCACCAGGTCCAGGGTGCCGTAGACGGTGTCCCCGTAGACCAGGGTCACCTTGCCCATCACGTCGCCCTTCTCCACCGGGGCCTCCACTGTGTCGGCGTACAGGGTGACCTTTTTCTCGATGAGGCTCACGTCCAGGTCCACGGGGAGGGTGCGCTCCACCGTGCCCGCGGGCTGGAGCATGACGCTCTCCGCCTCCTTGGACAGGGTGACCTTCACCTCGGCCAGAGGGAGCATGGGGTCGATGAGCTCCCGGCGGGTGAAGTTGTCGAAGCCCCACTGCAGAAGGCGGGAGCTCTCGGAGAACTGGAGGTAGCCCTCGCTGCCCGTGGTGCCCGGCACCCGCTGGGCGCCCAGCACCACCGAGATGAGAAGCTCGTCGCCGTCCTCCGCCGCGGCCACCAGGCACAGCCCGGCGGCGTCGGTGCTGCCCGTCTTGACGCCGATGGCCTTGCTGTAGACATAGCCGTTGTACTTCAGGTTGGACAGCAGGGCGTTGGTGTTGAAGAAATGCCGCTGGTCGGAGAGGTTGGTGGGGTCGATGTAGCAGTTGGCGGTGGAGACGATCTCCCGGAAGGTGTCGTACTCCAGGGCGGCCTTGGTGAACAGATAGATGTCGTGGGCGCTGGTGTAGTGGTCCTCGTCGTGCAGGCCGTGGGCGTTGACGAAGTGGGTGTCGGTGCAGCCCAGCTCGGCGGCCCGGGCGTTCATCAGGGCCACGAAGCTCTCCCGGTCGCCCGCCACCGTCTCAGCCAGGATGTTGGCCGCTTCGTTGGCAGAGGCGATCAGCAGGCACTGCAGCAGCTGGTACACCGTCAGCTGTTCACCCGGCTTGATGTTCTGGGTGGAGCTGTCGCTGGTCACGTCGGCCCGGAAGGTGTCGCTGGCGGTGACCACCTGCTCCAGGGACAGCTCGCCCCGGTCGATGGCCTCCAGCACCAGCAAGGCGGTCATCACCTTGGTGATGCTGGCGGGGTAGGCCCGCTCGAAGCCGCCCTGGTCGTAGAGCACCTCATCGTGGACGGCGTCCATGAGCAGGGCGTGTTCGGCCTGGACGGACATCTCCTCCGCCGCCCGGCAGGGCAGGGAGAACAGGGTGGTCAGGACAAGGGCGCACAGCAGCCCCGCGGAAAAGCGAATATTTTTCATGGAAAAGCCCTCGCGATTATGATATAATGACAGCGTGTTTGCATCGAACAGGCCGGACGTTCCGGCCGGGGACACCTTCCAGTATACCAAACCCGCCGCCAACATGCAACCGCCGGGGAGGGAAAGACCGTGACAAGAAGCAGAAAGATCGACCTGGCGGTGCTGTGCGTCACGGCGCTGTTTGTGCTGGGCACGGCGGGCTTCTGCCTGTGGGGCGTCTCCGGCGGGGACGAGCCCTGGCAGGTGACGGTCAGCCGCAGGGAGGCGCCGCCCTCCGCCCCGGCGGAGGAGAGCCAGTCCCCCTCCAAGCTGCTGGAGGGGGAGACCATCAACATCAACACCGCCTCCGAACTGGAGCTGCAGCGGCTGCCCGGTATCGGGGAGGCGCGGGCCCGGGCCATCGTGGAATGGCGGGAGGGAAACGGGCCCTTTGAAGATCCCGAGCAGCTGATGGAGGTCTCCGGCATCGGCGAGGGGATCTTCGGCCAGTGTGAGCAGTATATTACGGTGAGGTGAGAGCATGGCAAAGATCTTGGTGGTGGACGACGAGAAGGTGCTGGTGAAGGGCATCAAGTTCAACCTGGCGAACGAGGGCTACCAGGTGCAGACGGGCAGCGACGGGGAGGAGGCGGTGGAGCTGGCCCGGGGGGGCGGCTTCGACCTGATCATCCTGGACCTGATGATGCCCAAGATCGACGGGCTGCAGGCCTGCATGCGCATCCGGGAGTTCTCCAACGTGCCCATCATCATGCTCACCGCCCGCAGCGAGGACGCGGACAAGATCATCGGCTTTGAGTGCGGGGCGGACGACTATATCACCAAGCCCTTCAACATCCTGGAGCTGAAGGCCCGCATCCGGGCCATGCTGCGCCGGTCGGGCGCGGCCATGCAGCGGGGCGGGGGCGCCCGGCTCAGCCAGGGGCACATCGTGCTGGACCCGGTGGAGCGCTCGGCCTGGCGCGGGGATCAGCCGGTGGAGCTGACCGCCAAGGAGTTCGACCTGATGGAGCTGCTCATGCGCAACCCCGGCCGGGTGTACAGCAGGGAGAACCTGCTCAACGTGGTGTGGGGCTATGAGTATGTGGGCGACTACCGCACGGTGGACGTGCACGTGCGCCGGCTGCGGGAGAAGCTGGAGCTGGACCCGGCCAACCCGGAGTATATCCGGACCAAGTGGGGCGTGGGCTACTACCTGAAGGGGCAGCAGAACCAGTGAGGGACGCGGAGGGAAAGGAGGCGGCGGCTTGACCGGGGAGAAGCGGCCCGGCGGAGTGTTCCACTCCATCCGGATGAAATACGCCATGACCTATATCGTGCTGCTGGCCGCCGCGCTGATCCTGCTGAACACCTACCCCGTGCTGGGCTCGGAGGACTCGGTGTTCCGGTCCAAGACCGTCGCCCTCCAGGGGCAGGCCACGGTGATCGCCTCCGCCCTGGCCGAGCAGAAGACGCTGACGGCAGACGGGGTGGACCAGGTGATGGACGTGCTGGGCACCATGGGGCTCAGCCGCATCCTGGTCACCGACCCCTCCGGCCTGGTGCTCTATGACAGCGCCGGCGGAGAGGAGGAAGAGGCTCAGTCGCCCGATGGCGGGGAGGAGGCCCAGGAGCGCTACCGCTACGCCCTGCTGCGGGAGGTGGTGGACGCCCTCAACGGCTACGACAAGAGCTATTCCCGCTTCTCCGGCGGGCAGTTCCACAGCAGCGCGGCCATCCCGGTGGTCTACCGGGGCATGATCATCGGCGCGGTCTACGTCTATGAGGCCGACCCGGAGCAGGCCGTGCTGCTCACCGGCATGCAGGCCAACCTGCGCAACATCTCCCTGCTGATCTGCGTGCTGGCCTTCGTGATGAGTATCCTGTTCTCCAAGGTGCTCACCGCCCGGCTCCAGGCGCTGCTGGACGCCATCCGCACGGTGCGGGAGGGGGAGTACAGCCACCGGATGGACCTGAAGGGCCGGGACGAGATGACCCAGCTGGCCGACGAGTTCAACCAGCTCACCGACCGGCTGCAGAAGACGGAGGAGGTCCGCCGCCGTTTCGTCTCCGACGCCAGCCATGAACTAAAGACCCCCCTGGCCTCCATCCGCCTGCTCACCGACTCCATCCTCCAGAGCGAGCACATCGACGAGGAACTGGCCCGGGAGTTCGTGGGCGACATCGGGGAGGAGGCCGACCGGCTCAACCGGATCACCGAGAAGCTGCTCACCCTCACCCGGCTGGACACGGTGGCCCCGTCGGACACCGGCCCGGTGGACGCCGCCCGGGTGGTGGAAAAAGTGGAGCGGATGCTGGCACCGCTGGCCCGGGCGGTGGATGTGCGGGTGGACTGCCGGCTGGAGCGGGAGTGCGTCATCCGGTGCACCGAGGACGATTTCTATCAAATCGCTTTCAATTTGATGGAGAATGCGGTAAAATACAATCTGCCCGGCGGAACGGTGAGCGTCATCCTGCGCCGCCGGGGGGACGAGGTGGAGTTCCGGGTGGCCGACACCGGTGTGGGCATTCCGGAGGAGGATCTGGACAAGGTCTTCCGCCGGTTCTACCGGGTGGATAAGGCCCGCTCCCGGGCCGCGGGGGGCACGGGACTGGGGCTTTCCATCGTCAGCGACACGGTGAAGGCCCACGGCGGGCGCATCACCGCCAACTCGGAGCTGGGGGCGGGCAGCGTGTTCACCGTCACCTTCCCCCTATGGAGAGAGGAGGGCCAGGCGTGAAACGGAGCATCATCCTGCTGGCCGTCGCCCTGCTGCTCACCGCCTGCGCCGCTGTCCCCGGGGAGACGGAGGGGGGGTATTTCCTCTATTTCCTCTCGGAGGAGGACGCGGGCTCGGCCCTGGCGGCGGTGGAATACGCGGGCGAGGGGCAGCCGGACGCCCGGCAGCTGCTCAGCGCGCTGATCGCCGGGCCGGACGACCCGGACCTGAGCGCCCCCATCCCCCATACGGTGTCGGTGCGCAGCAGCCGGCTGGAGGAGGGCGTGCTGTATGTGGACCTGTCGGAGGACTACGGGGGCCTGACAGGGATGCGGCTGACCCTGGCCGACTACGCCATCACCCTGACCCTGTGCCAGCTGGACGGGGTGGACGGGGTGTGCATCACGGCGGCGGGAGAGGCGCTGAGCTACCGCAGCCACCAGATCCTCACCCCTGAGGAAGTGATATTGACCGGCGTCCCCTTCCGGGCGGACGCCTGAGCCGCCGGGCCCGGCCCGGCCAGACAGAAAAAGAAGGAGCAGAAGGAACATGAGCGACTACAAGATCAACACCAAGTGCGTCCAGGGGGGCTACCGCCCGGAGAACGGCGAGCCCCGGCAGATTCCCATCGTCCAGTCCACCACCTTCCGGTACGCCACCAGCGAGGACATGGGCAAGCTGTTCGACCTGGAGGCCAGCGGATATTTCTATACCCGGCTTCAGAACCCCACCAACGACCATGTGGCGGCCAAAATCTGCGACATGGAGGGGGGCAGCGCCGCCATGCTGACCTCCTCCGGCCAGGCGGCCAACTTCTACGCCATCTTCAACATCGCCAACTGCGGGGACCACGTGGTGGCCTCCTCCACCATCTACGGCGGCACCTATAACCTGTTCCACGTAACCATGCGCAAGATGGGCATCGACTTCACCTTCGTGGAGCCCGACTGCACCGACGAGGAGCTGGAGGCCGCCTTCCGGCCCAACACCAAGGCGGTCTTCGGCGAGACCATCGCCAACCCCGCGCTGACCGTGCTGGACATCGAGCGCTTCGCCAAGGCGGCCCACGCCCACGGCGTGCCCCTGATCATGGACAACACCTTCGCCACCCCGGTCAACTGCCGGCCCATCGAGTGGGGCTGCGACATCGTCACCCACTCCACCACCAAGTACATGGACGGCCACGGCGCCGCCGTGGGCGGCTGCATCGTGGACAGCGGCAAGTTCGACTGGATGGCCCACGCGGACAAATTCCCCGGCCTGACCACCCCCGACGAGAGCTACCACGGCATCACCTACGCCGAGAAGTTCGGCCTGGGCGGCGCGTTCATCACCAAGTGCACCGCCCAGCTCATGCGGGACTTCGGCTCCATCCAGGCCCCCCAGAACGCCTTCCTGCTCAACCTGGGCCTGGAGAGCCTCCATGTGCGGATGCCCCGGCACTGTGAAAACGGCCTGGCGGTGGCCAGGTTCCTGAAAAACCATCCCAAGATCTCCTTTGTCACCTATCCCGGCCTGGAGGGCGACAAATATTATGACCTGGCTCAGAAGTATATGCCCAACGGCACCTGCGGCGTGGTCTCCTTCGGCTTCAAGGGCGGCCGGGCCGCCGCCGAGACCTTCATGAAGCACCTGAAGCTGGCCGCCATCGAGACCCATGTGGCCGACGCCCGCACCTGCTGCCTCCACCCCGCCTCCGCCACCCACCGGCAGATGAACGACGAGGAGCTGGTGGCCGCCGGCATCACCCCCGACCTGGTGCGCTTCTCCTGCGGCCTGGAGGACGCCGACGACCTCATCGCCGACATCG
>CALXCT010000061.1 GCA_944386865.1 uncultured Oscillospiraceae bacterium
CAGGAGGGAGAGCACGCACCGAACATCACAAAGCAAATCACAGATATCGAAGAAATCAAGCGATTGCTGGCATAAAACACAACAGGCGGACAGCTTCCGCTGTCCGCCTGTGTGCCTGACAATTCACAAGGTTCAGAAAATGTACCTATGGGAACTATCAGATAGTCGCGCCCTCCTTTTGAAGCGTGCGTTTCACATATTCTTTTCCATATAATTCCGCACCCGCTCCAGGTCGGTGGAATGGAACCCCGGAATGCCGTTGGCGTACAGGACGTAATGTCTTCCGAACTCGTATGCCGTCTCCGCGATCGTGTAAGTCACTCCGTGCGCCTTTCTCCTCAATGATTCTGATGATCCCTTTATCCATGGCAACTCCTTCCTTTCTGGCCGGCCGTTCAACAGCCGGGCCAAATCGATTGATGGCGGATACTACAAGAGCTATACGAACAAGCGGTTCGTATAGCTCTTGTTTGGAACATCGCAACACTATGTTCAGGTCGACACCCAAAACCAAATTGAAGCCCAGCGGAGCGGGTTCGATTTGGAAAGGAGGAGCAGCAGAATGAGCGCGCTCTGACTTGTAAAATAAGTCGGAGCAAGCGATATGACGCTTGCTCCGACGTGGTGGAGGCGAGGGGAGTCGAACCCCTGTCCGAAAATACATCCATGGGAACCTCTCCGGGCGCAGACGGTTATTTACATTCCCTTACCCAGGCGTGAGCCGTCACACTCAGGGGCTTGGTAGCTTCATGATGCATGGCACGCGCAAAGCTTAGCGTACTCACGTCCGCCACTCATCGACGCCTGATCCCGGCCCGTGGCCCTGCCAGGTCAGACGGCTGCGATTAAGCCGCAGCGAGAACTACGTTGTCGTCGTTCTTTAATTTATAAGTTGCCCGTTTTTAGGTGGCCAGGCGCCACCGCCCGCTTTCCCCACTTCCATATCCCCGTCGAAACCGGTACGCCCCCATTTCAGGCACAAGGCCGGGGGTCCCGGCAGGCCCCTCCCGGACGCTCCGGGAGGGGCCGCGCCGGCTCACATCTTAATAGCGGCCGTAGGGATCGGCCAGCTTGTTGGGCTCGGGATAGTCCACGCCGAAAGTCTCCACCGTGACCTTCTTCATCTTCTGCTCCTCCACGGGCCGGTCATTGCGCCCCGTGCGCACGGCGGCGATGGCGTCCACCGTATCCAGCCCCTCGGTCACCGCGCCGAAGGCGGCGTACTGGCCGTCCAGGAACTCGCCGTCAGCGTGCATGATGAAGAACTGGGAGCCGGCGGAGTTGGGCGCCTGGGACCGGGCCATGGACAGCACGCCCCGCTTGTGGGACAGGCCGTTGTCCACCCCGTTCATCCGGAACTCACCCTTGATGCAGTAGCCCGGGCCGCCCATGCCGGTGCCCTGGGGGTCACCGCCCTGGATCATGAAGCCCGAGATGACCCGGTGGAAGATCAGCCCGTCGTAAAAGCCGCTCTTCACCAGCGAGATGAAGTTGTTGACCGACTCGGGCGCGATGTCGGGATACAGCTCCAGCTTGATCACGCCGCCGTTTTCCATTTCCATGGTGACAATGGGATTCTGAGCCATGGGTATGACCTCCTTGATCGTATAAACTCGTTTTATCTGTTTCTCATCTTCAGCGTGCGGTCGATCTCCCGCCGGGCGTCCTTGGCCGCGGCGTCGGCCCGCTTGTCATAGAGCTTCTTGCCCCGGGCCAGCCCCAGTTCCACCTTCACCAGGGAGTGGGTCAGGTAGATGGACAGGGGGATCAGGGCGTAGCCGTCCTGCTTCACCTTGGCCTGCAGACGCAGGATCTCCCGCTTATGCATCAGCAGGCGGCGCACCCGCCGGGGGTCCTTGTTGAACAGGTTCCCCTTCTCATAGGGGCTGACGTGCATCCCGTGGAGGTGGATCTGCCCATCCTTGGCGATGCAGTAGGAGTCCTTCAGGTTCACGTTCCCCTGCCGGATGGATTTGACCTCCGTGCCGGCCAGCTCGATGCCCGCCTCGAACTTGTCGTCGATGAAATAGTCGTGATAGGCCTTGTTGTTCTTGGCGATGATCTTTACCTTTTCCGCCGGCATGGAACTGCCCCCTCTCTGCAGAGATAACAGTATACCATACCCCGCCGGAAATTACAAGAGCGCCCCGGCCCCTTCGGCGCGGTCCGTCCAAAAGTCTCCCCCTTCGGCCTGTTCCGTGCCCCGGTCCTCACTTGTCGCTGCGCTGGGTGTCCCGCACGAAGTACTCGGAGTTGTCACTGCCCTCCGTCTTCCAGTCGAACCGGCCCAGGGACTTGATGAGCTTGGACAGCTTGGAGTAGCCGTAGTTCCGGGGGTCGAAGTCAGGCTGCTTCTTCAGCAGCAGGTTTCCCAGCTTGCCCATGTGGGCAAAGCCGTCCTCGTCGCACAGGTCCTCCACCGACTCGGCGATCAGCTCGGTGACGTCCAGGGGCACCTCGTCGTCTGCCTGGGGGGCCTCCGCCTGCTCGGCGGCCTGGGCCGCTGCCGCGGCAGCGGCAGCCTGGGCGGCGGCCTTTTTGCTCCCCTTCTTGGCCGGCTTCTGGGCCGGCTGGGGCTCCTCCTTGGCCGCGCTCTTTGCCGCCTGCCGGGCGGCGGCGCGGATGACCTCGATATAGACGAACTTGTCGCAGGCCACGATGAAGGGCTTGGGGGTCTTTTTCTCCCCCATGCCGTACACCTTCATCCCCGCCTCCCGCAGGCGCACCGCCAGGCGGGTGAAGTCCGAGTCGCTGGACACCAGCACGAACCCGTCGCAGTTGCCCGAGTACAGGATGTCCATGGCGTCGATGATCATGGCCGAGTCGGTGGAATTCTTGCCGGTGGTATAGCCGTACTGCTGGATGGGCGTGATGGCGCACTCCAGCAGGATGGATTTCCAGCTGGCCATGTTGGGGGTGGTCCAGTCCCCGTAGATACGCTTGATGGTGGGGGTGCCGTACAGGGCCACCTCCGCCATCACGTCCTTCATGGCCGTGCGGGAGGCGTTGTCCGCGTCGATGAGCACCGCCAGCCGCAGGTCCTTCTCGCTGCTCTCTCCCGCCATGGGCTCAGCCCTCCATGGCGGTGATCAGGTCCACCCGCCGCTGGTGGCGGCCCCCCTCGAACTCCGTGGCCAGGAAGGTGTCCGCGATCCGCTCCGCCATGTTCTTCCCGATCATCCCGGCCCCCATGGCCAGCATATTGGCGTCGTTGTGCCGGCGGGTCATCTCCGCCCCCAGGGGGTCGGAGCACAGCGCGCAGCGGATGCCCCTGACCTTGTTGGCCGTGATGGAGATGCCGATGCCGGTGGTGCAGATGACGATGCCCCGCTCACAGCGGCCGTCGGCCACCGCCTCCGCCGCCGCCTTGCCGAACAGCGGGTAGTCACAGCTGTCCGTGCTGTAGGTCCCGCAGTCCAGCACCGTGTGGCCCTGGCCCTCCAGGTAGGTCTTGATGTGCTCCTTCAGGGCGTAGCCCCCGTGGTCGCAGCCCATGGAAATCTTCATATACGATCAGCTCTCCTTCCGTGATCATTCAATTTCAGTTAAGGGGGATGCCCCGGGGCTGCCGCCGCCGGTAGACGGTGACCTCCCCGAAGCCCAGCTCCCGCAGCAGGGCGCAGGCCTCGGCCATGCCCCTGCCCACGTTCTCCGGATGGTGGGCGTCCGAGCCCAGGGTGACCCGGCGGCCGCCCATCTCATGATAGAGGACCAGCACCTCCCGCCAGTCCTCCACCGTCCTGCCGCAGTAAGTGTTCACCTCCAGGCTCCGCCCGCTCTCGATGACCGCCGCCAGGATCTCCCGGATCACCGGCAGGTGGGGCTCCAGAGTGACTCCCTGCCCGTCCCGGCGGTTCATGTAGCGCAGGGGGTAGATGAGGTGGCCCAGGCTGTCGTACAGCCCCAGGCGGGCCACCGCCAGCAGGCTGTCAAAATAGTCATCCAGCAGCTCATGGCACAGCCGGGGCGAGGTGTAGCTCACATAGTAGAAATCGCCGCCCCCCAGCGCCTCGCTCTTGTTGTGCACCGAGCCGATGACGAAGTCCAGCTCCGCCCCCGCCAGGATGGCCTCTGCGTGGGCGGGAGACACCTGGGCGCCCCCCAGCTCCAGCCCCAGCCGCAGGGCGAAGCTCTCATCCTCTAACTGCCGGGCCTGGGCATACTGCTCCAGCACGGGGGCCCAGTCATAGCTCAGGGTGCGCTCCCCCCCGCCATTGAGCAGGTCGCAGTGGTCGGTGATGCACAGCTCCCCCAGCCCCGCGGCCTTGGCCGCCCGGGCCATCTCCAGGATGGGGACGTTCCCGTCGGGGGAGCAGATGGAATGGGTATGACAGTCGCACAGCAGCATGGGAAACCTTCTCTCGTCAGAATGGCCAGGCAGGGAACCAGCGCAGGAAATTGGTGGTGTACCAGGTGGGGACGAACAGCCCCATGAGCACCGGGTAGAAGGCGGCAAACAGCACGGTATTCAGCCCCGTCATGCCGTACACCGCCAGCTTCCAGCCCCTTGCCCGGCGGTCCATCAAATCGTTGCACACATAGCAGATCAGCAGCACCAAAAACAGGATAGAGGGGAAATAGTGGTAGGCGAAGGTGGTGCGGGTGATGAGCAGCCAGGGCAGCAGCTGGGATGCGTAGCCCGTGACCAGGAACAGCGCCTTGCCGCACCGGCGGCGGAACAGCTGCACCGCCGTGATCCCCAGGCAGGCCAGCCCCAGCCAGCAAACCAGGGGGCTGCCCATGGCGGCGTAGGCCGACTTCAGCCCCTGGTCGGCATAGGTGTCCATGTCCCGGAAATAGAGGATGGGCCGGGCGTCGAAGATCCACTGGTACCAGCGGGAGGAGTAGGGGTGGGGCGAATCCTCCCCCGCGTGATAGGTGAACATGAATTTCTGATTTTCCGCCATCTCCCGCAGCACGCCGGACACGCTCAGATCGCCGGCGGCCGCCGCGTAAGGAATATAGCTGGCGCAGTAGATGGCCGCGGGGATGACCACGAAGGTGAGGATGGAGAACAGCACGCACTTGGCCGCCCAGGGGCCGAAGCCCTTTCCGTTCCAGTCCCGGGCCTTGGTCCACAGGTTCAGGAAGTACAAAAGCGCCGCGCCCAGGGTGCCGTAGACCACCGTCCACTTGCTGGCGCAGCCCAGCCCGAAGGACAGCCCCGCCAGAAACAGAGGCGGCACCGAGTACCGGAAGGGCGTGCCCGGCCGCTGGCTCAGCCACCGGTAGAGGAAGAAGTACAGGCACAGCAGGAAGAACACCCCGTAGGTGTCGATGGTGGCCAGCCGGGTCTGGGTGAAGTGCATGAAGTCGAAGGCGAACAGGGCCGTGCCGCAGAAGGCCAGCGCCGTTTTACCGAACAGGTTCTTCACGAACACGTACAGGATGGGCAGCATCAGCACCCCGAACAGGGTGCCCATGAACCGGTAGCCGAAGGGGGTCATGCCGAACAGCCGGATGCCCAGGCCCATGATCAGCTTGCCCAGGGGCGGGTGGGACACCTCGTAGGGGTAGGCCCCGATCACGTGCTCATAGGCGGTGCGGGGGTGGTAGATCTCGTCAAACACGGAGCTGTTCTGCCAGGTGAACAGGTCGGGGACGCTGTCCTGCTCGTCAAAGAGCACCATCCCCTCGTACCGGTCGGCGGCCACCATGCTCTGGATGATGCCCGCCCCGTCCAGCAGCTCCCCCGCCCCGTCGTACAGGGCCAGCTCCCCCAGGTAGACCCCGGTATGGCTGGAGGTGACCTTCTGGCAGGTGATGCGCAGGTAGCGGGCGGCCATGGGGCCGGGGGGCGTCCAGGTGTCCCCCTCCTCCTCCTGGGTCCGCTCGGCGTTGCCCGGATAGATCTCCTGCCATTTCAGGATCTTGTTGTAGGCCTGGTCGATGGTGCCGAAGGTCTCGTAATGCACCCCGTCGGAGGACACCTCCACCAGGTACTCCCCCGAGCCGATGCCGGTATAGTAGACGATGCGGGAAAGCTCCGTGGGGCCGCCCAGGTCGAACTCCACCGCCGTCCCCTTCTCGAAGCAGATCCAGTTCTGGGGGGTGTTCAGACTGCCCAGGTTGAAAAAGGCCACCGCCGCGTACACCACCGTCACCAGCAGCAGGGGCAGCGCGTCCCGCCGGGTCATGGGGTGGCAGCGGGCGGAAAAGCGCAGGGACGACGGGCGGTTGGCCAGGGCGATCCACTCCACCGTGCCCAGTCGGGGCCGCATGGCCGCGCAGTAGTAGATCACGAAGCCCACCACCAGCGCGATACACAGGATGGGAAAGACCATGACCGGTCTCAGTTGGCTCAGCAGTATCGTCATAAGGCTCCCCTCCCCCGGCCGTCCCGCCGGGCGCGCGTCCCGCGCACACAAGTCGGGGCCGCCCGGACCGGCGGGGGCGCGGCCGCCCTCCCAGATCCAGACAGGCCCTGTCTTTCCTCATTTTAGAGTGTTTTGCCCCGTTTGTAAAGCCCCTTCCGCCCCGTCCTCCTCCGGCACATGGAGCGTGAACCGCCTGCCCCGGCAGGAGATCAGCCCCTCCCGGCACAGCCGGCCCAGTTGGGTGCACATGGCGCTGCGGTCCACCGACAGGTAGTCGGCCAGCTGCTGCCGGTCAAAGGGGATGGTGAAGCTGTCGCTCCCCTGCCGCCGGCGCTGGGCCCAGAGGTAGCTGAGCAGCTTCTCCCGGGTGCTGGGCCGGGTGAGGTGACCGATCTTCTCGCTCAGCGCCAGGTTCTTCCGGGCCAGCACCCGGATGAGGCTGTCCGTCAGCGCCCTGCCCTCCGGGCCGGGCACGCTGCGCAGCCGCTCCAGGGACAGCAGCAGCACCGCGCTGTCCTCCTGGGCCGCCACCGACACCTCCAGCGGCGCGTCCGCGCAGGCATACGCCTCGGCGAACAGCTCCCCCGGCTGGAGAGGCGCCAGGATGGCCCGGCCGCCGAAGGCGTCCTCCCGCAGCACGTGCAGGCAGCCCTCCAGCACCACCCCCACCCGGTCCGCCCGGTCCCCTGCGTGCAGCAGGAACTCCCCCCGCTCCAGGCGGCGGAGCCGGGGCATGAGATGGCCCAGCGCCCGGGCCAGCCCCGCCTCCTCCAGGCCGGAAAAGAGCGGGCAGCCCTTCAGCACAGGAAAATACCGTTCCAAATCCTTCATTTGTTGCAAATACAACATCCTCTGCTGTTCAGATACGCTATACTGGGGACACGCCGGACGGAAGGGCCGTCCGGGCTGACAGGAAAGATCAATGCGCCGCGTATGCGGAGGAGGTAATGTTATGATCCGGACCATCATCCACATCGACGAGGACAAGTGCAACGGCTGCGGCCTGTGTGCCCGGGCCTGCCACGAAGGGGCCATCGGCATGGTCGGCGGCAAGGCCAGGCTGCTGCGGGAGGACTACTGCGACGGGCTGGGCGACTGTCTGCCCGCCTGCCCCACCGGGGCCATCACCTTTGTGCAGCGGGAGGCCGCGGCCTACGACGAGGCGGCGGTGCTGCGGGCCAAGGCGGCGGCTGAGGGACACACAGGCTGTCCCGGGTCGGCCGCCCGGGTGCTGCATCCCGCGCCCGCGGCCCCTGCCGGACCGGACGGAGAGCTGCCCAGCCAGCTGCGCCAGTGGCCGGTGCAGCTCAAGCTGGTCTCCCCCCTGACCCCCTGGCTGCGGGGGGCGCATCTGCTGGTGGCCGCAGACTGCGCCGCCTTCGCCCACGGCGACTTCCACCGGACCTTTCTCCGGGGCCGGGCGGTGCTCATCGGCTGCCCCAAGCTGGACATGGTGGACTACACCGACAAGCTGGCCCAGATCTTCGCCGTCAACGATCCGGCCAGCGTCACCGTGGTGCGGATGCAGGTGCCCTGCTGCGGCGGTATCCAGAGGGCGGTGGAGCAGGCGCTGGAGCGCAGCGGCTGCAAGGCGCCCTGCCGGGTGGTCACCCTTTCGGCCGAGGGCGCGGTGGTGTCGGAGGCATGACCGCGGCGGGCCGCCCCGCCCGCCCGCCGCAGCGCCGGAGGGGACTTGCCGTCCCCTCCGGCGCCCTTTACTCCCCGGCCGACTGGGCCGGTTTTTTCTTCTTTTTGCAGTAGCGGTCCTCCTCGCTGAAGATGCAACCGCAGTACTTCTGCATATAGAGCCCCAGCTCCCGGGCCTTGGCCTGCCCCTCCCGGAAGCGGACGCTGAAGTCCCAGTAGCGGAAGCTCACCCCGTGGCGGGCCGCCGCCTCCTCCCCCGCCCGGCGCAGCAGCTCATGGTTCTGGTAGGGGCTGACGAACAGGGTGGAGGTGAAGGTGTCGAAGCCGTGCGCGGCGGCGTAGCGGGCGGTCTCCTCCATGCGCACCCGGTAGCAGTAGGCACACCGGCCGTCAAAGTCGGGGGTGACATTGCGCACAAATTCACGCAGGCCGTACTCGTCCTCCACCGCCAGCTCCAGGCCGATGGACCTGGCATACTCGATCAGGGTGTTTTTCCGCATCCGGTACTCGGTATAGGGGTGGATATTGGGATTGTACCACAGCCCCGTGGGCTCGATCCCCTCCCCCCGCAGGTCCTCGATGCAGCTCACCGAGCAGGGGGCGCAGCAGATATGCAGCAGCAGCTTCATCCCGGTACTTCCTCTCCCGCACGCCTCAGCCCAGCATGGACAGGGCGCGCGCATACTGCTCCGGATCGTTGACATTGGTCAGGATCCGGGCCTTTTTTTCCTCGTCGCACGCCACCGTCACCCAGTCCAGCGTTTTCACCAGGCGGCGCAGGCGGCGGTTGTCGTCGTCCAGCGACCGGGTGACCGCCGCCAGGCAGCTGCGGCGGTAGGCGGCAAACAGCGGCTCGTCCGGGGAGAGCAGGCAGGCGTCGTGCCCCCGGCAGCCCTCCGTCAGCCGCAGGGCCACCTCCGGGTCGCCGAAGGGCAGGTCGGTGGCGGTGAGAAAGACCGTCTCCGCGTCCGTCTCCAGAAAGACGCTCTCCAGCGCGGCCAGCGGGCCGATGTCCGGACGGCGGTCCACGATCTCTCCCGCGCCGGCGGTGTCGAACCGGCCCGCCCGGTTCACCGAGACGTAGACCCCGTCAAAATACGGGCGGTACAGCTCCACCAGGTGCCGGAGCATGGGCTTTCCCCCGAACTCCAGCAGCGCCTTGTCCCGCCCCATCCGCCGGGACTGTCCCCCCGACAGGATCACCGCGATCGTCTTTTCCAAAGCCGCGCCCTCCTCCCCGTTCATTATGCCAAGTATAGCAGAAAATACCGGCTTCTTCAACGAAAAAACGCGCATAGAAGCCGCTCGATTCCATATCCTGAACCCATGGATGATTCCGTTGGAAGGGGGATATCACAATGAAACGAACGATCGCG
Source organism: uncultured Oscillospiraceae bacterium (assembly GCA_944386865.1). Classification (GTDB taxonomy): domain Bacteria; phylum Bacillota; class Clostridia; order Oscillospirales; family Oscillospiraceae; genus CALXCT01. The sequence goes on from CALXCT010000061.1 coordinate 9,341, forward strand.
GGCGCGCTGGCCGCCCTGCTGCTGGTGCTGCCCGCCGGGGCGCTGGGGTCCGCCGAACAGGCCGTGCCCGCCCTGGCGGAGGGGGCGCTGGCCCTGGACGCGGGGGGCGTGCTGCTCATGGAGCAGGAAACGGGCACCGTCCTCTATGAGCAGGACGCCGACCAACCCCTGGAGCCGGCCAGCGTGACCAAGGTCATGACCCTGCTGCTGGTGGCCCGGGCCCTGGACTCGGGCCGGATCACCCTGGGGGACACCGTGACCGTGTCCGCCTACGCCGCCTCCATGGGCGGCTCCCAGGTCTATCTGGAGGCCGGGGAGCAGATGACGGTGGACGACCTGCTCAAGGCGGTGGCCGTGGCCTCGGGCAACGACGCGGCGGTGGCCCTGGCAGAGTATCTGGCCGGGTCGGAGAGCGCCTTCGTGGAGCAGATGAACCAGTGCGCCCAGGAGCTGGGCATGGCCAACACCCACTTCGTCAACTGCACCGGACTGCCCGCCGACGGGCACGTCACCAGCGCCCGGGACGTGGCGCTCATGTCCCGGGCCCTGATGGACTATGACCTCATCCGGGGCTACACCACCATCTGGATGGACACCCTGCGGGATGGGGCCTTCCAGCTGGCCAACACCAACAAGTTCCTCCGCGCCTACACCGGAGCGACCGGTCTGAAAACGGGCTTTACCGACACGGCCCATTACTGCATCTCGGCCACGGCGGAGCGGGACGGCATGGAGCTGATCGCCGTGGTGCTGGGGGCGCCCACCTCCGAGTCCCGGCTGGCCTCGGTGACCACCCTGCTGGACTACGGCTTTGCCAACTACACCGTGGTCACCGTCAAGCCCGGCCAGGCCCTGCCCCCCATCCCCGTGCTGCTGGGCGAGTCGGCCCAGGTGCAGCCCCAGTTTGAGCGGGAGTGCAGGCTGCTGGTGGAAAAGAGTAAGCAGAACCTCATCACCACCGAGATCACCGTGGCCCAGGACGTGGAGGCCCCGGTGGAGCAGGGCCAGAAGCTGGGCGAGATGGCGGTGAAGGTGGACGGGGTCACCCGGGACACCGTGCCCATCCTGGCCGCCCAGCCGGTGGAGCGGCTGACCGTGCCCGCCCTGTTCGGGCGCTTCCTCCGCCAGCTGTTCCTGGCGGGCTGACAAACAGGAGAGGGGACGCGGCGTGCTCGCCGCGCCCCCTCTCTTTTTTCCGGTGCTCAGGCCCCCAGCTTTTCCGCCGCCAGGGACAGCTGCTCCACCGTCAGCGGCCAGCTGGTCTCCAGAGTGACCAGCCGGTCCTCCCAGCACAGCAGGTAGCGCTCGTTGGGCTCGCCGTAGGCCCACTGCTGATAGGCCGCCGACACCCCGGCGGGGACCGTGTCCATGGGCCGGTAGGCGTAATAGGGACCGTCCCCCTCGTCGTGAGGGCCCCAATCGTCATATTCGTGCCACAGCTGCTTAAAGCACAGGCTGTACAGAGCGGGCAGGCGCACCTCCACGATGGTGTAGTCCATGTGGGGCTTCTTGCCCCAGTCTTCGGCATCATAGTCCGGGCGGTGGTCGTAGGAGCGCTGGGCCAGAAAGACCGACTCCTCCAGCCGGGTGCGGATCACATAGTCCGTGGTGTCCGCCCCGGTCAGTTCCTCCACCTTCAGCGGGGGCGTCAGGTGAGACTCCAGGGAGAAGGCATCCGTCCGGAAGGCGTGGAGCAGGCCGAAGGTGACGCCCCCCATCAGCACAAAGGCCAGCACCAAATCCACCGTCAGGGTCACCGCACGGTTCACCCCGGCGGAGACCTGCTTCCGCTTCAGATACCACTTCGTCCCGTTCACCACCACGATCAGCAGCAGGATGGCGGCCAGCATGGCCAGCATTGTCAGCTGCATCCCGGGCAGGCGCACGGTCAGCAGGCAGAACACCACCGCCAGCGCCACCGCCGCCAGGACCAGCACCGTCAGCCACCGGCAGCCCCGGGTGGGGATGAACCGCCCCTCTCGGGCGGCCCGCCGGGCCCGGTGCCGCCAGGTGAGATAGAGCGTCAGGTCCGACACCGTATAGACCACCAGCAACAGCCACAGGAAACCGGAGAACAGATTGATGGGGTTTGCCAGCAGGTCGATGGGCTCGTGCAGCACCTTCCAGCACCAGCTGCCCCCCTGCCACAGCCCCAGCAGGGCGAAGATGACATAGAAGGGCATGGTCTTTTTCATGGCCCGCTCCACCGTCCTGCGCTGGGTGTCCGGGTCGGTGTGCAGCGGGGTGGGGTCCTCCTCCTCGCTGAAAAAGATCTGCATCGGCCCCGAGGCGGCGGCCAGTTCCCAGCCCGCGTGGGTGCAGAACTCCTGAAAGTCCAGCTGCGCCTCCGAGGGGCCGGGGGCAAATTCCGAATTGAGCGGGTAGTAGGCCACGGCGAATTTTCTGCGGCGGGGCTCCGTGCGGCGGTAGGTCCAGATCAGGTTGGTGATGGAGTCCAGCATCCACCCCTTCTCCGACATCCGCTCCAAATGCCGTTCCATCCCCGTCAGGTCGTAGGGAGAAAAGGTCACAATCTCCCGGCGTTTCTGTCTCACAGCTGTTCCTCCTCTCCAAAAATGCGGCGGTAGTCGTCCGCCTGGTCCCGCAGGCGGCGGTACTCCGCCCGCAGCGCCTCCCGCCCCTTGCGGGTGAGCAGATAGCTGCGCCGCCGCCCCTCGGAACGGGTCTCCTCGATCATGCCCGCCTGGGAAAATTCCTCCAGCAGGTTATAGAGCGTGCCCGAGCCCACCCGGACCCGCCCACCCGTCATGGTGGGGACCCGGTCCATGATGTCCATCCCGCAGCACTCCTCGCTCAGACAAAGCAGGATATAATACATCTGCTCGGTGAGGGTCTGAAATTTCGCCCGCGGCACAGCCGTCACCTCCTATTCTCGAATATCGATATTTCCTGTCTGTATTATATTCTCGAATATCGACATTGTCAAGGGTGCGGGTGAACTTTCCTTGTTTTTGCCTGGGGCCCGAAGGAGCGCAAAAAAAGCCAGCCCATTTGGGCTGGCTTTTTTGAAACTCTGATGAGTAAATCAGCGCTTGGAGAACTGAGGCGCACGACGGGCGGCCTTCAGACCGTACTTTTTGTAGTCTGTCGTCTGAAACCATTGAAAACACTGGCTTTTTTCGCTTCGGCTTCTAAAATAACCTCTATTGTAACCTCTACAATGGGGATACTTTTTGAGCCGAAAGAGTTCTGCGATGTTTTCGGTAAAATAGAAATCGAGCAAAAGGGCTCAAGAATGTGAGCACCCAAGTGGCACAAAAAATGAGCCATTGTCAACACCCCCAATCATAGCTACCATTAGTTTGTGTCCAATAAACTAAG
>CALXCT010000062.1 GCA_944386865.1 uncultured Oscillospiraceae bacterium
TGAACGCGTTCAATTTTGGAGGATGAGCTGATATGAAACAGAAATTTCCCCATCTGTGCGCACCCATCAAGCTGGGCAACGTGACCTTCCGCAACCGGATGTTCTCCGCCCCCATGGGCGGGACGGACATCACCGCCGACTGCTGCATCGGTCCCAAGTCCACCGCCTTCTATGAGCTGCGGGCCAAGGGCGGGGCGGCCGCCGTCACCATCAGCGAGGTGGTGGTCCACCCGGAGACCGACGGCTCCCACATGTTCCACCTGGACCTGTCCACCCCCGGCTGCCTGGCCGCCGCGGCCTATACTGCCGACGCCATCCGCCGCCACGGGGCCATCCCCAGCGTGGAGTTCTCCCACTCCGGGCAGTACGCCGGTACTTACCTCACCGACAAGAACAAGAAGCGCGGCCTGTCCCAGTGGGGCCCCTCCGCCACGGTGCGGGCCGACGGGGTGGAGGTGGGCGAGCTGTCCAAGGAGCAGATCGCCGACATCGTGCGTTCCTACGGGGAGTGCGCCGCCATCGCCAAGCGGGCCGGCTTTGAGATGATCATGGTCCACGGCGGCCACAGCTGGCTCATCAACCAGTTCCTCTCTCCCTACTTCAACCACCGTACCGACGAGTACGGCGGCAGCCTGGAGAACCGGGTGCGCTTTGCCCGGGAAGTGCTGGACAGCGTGCGTGCGGCGGTGGGCCCCGGCTTCCCCATCGAGTTCCGGATGAGCGGTGACGAGTACTTCGACGGCGGCTATCACCTGGACGAGGGGGTGCGTATCGCCCAGGCCATCCAGGACAAGGTGGACATGATCCACGTCTCCGCCGGCTCCTACCAGTTCGGCTTCAAGCTCACCCACCCCTCCATGTTCGAGGAGCACGGCCGCAACGTCTATCTGGCGGCCGAGATCAAGAAGCACGTCAGCGTGCCCGTGGCCACCATCGGCGGGCTGAACGACCCGGAACAGATGGAAGAGATCATCGCATCCGGTAAGGCGGATGTGGTTTACATGGCCCGCGCCCTGCTGGCTGATCCCCAGCTGCCCCGGAAGGTGGTGGAGGGCCGCGACGAGGACATCATCCACTGCATGCGCTGCTTCGTGTGCATGGCGGAGCGGCCCATCACCGCCACCCGCCGCTGCTCCCTCAACCCCCTGATCGGCCGGGAGATCGAGGGCAGCGAGATCCAGCCCGCCCCGGTGCGCAAGAAGGTGCTGGTGGCCGGCGGCGGCCCCGGCGGCCTGGAGGCGGCCCTCACTGCCGCCAAGCGGGGCCATCAGGTCATCCTCTGCGAGAAGCAGGCCCAGGCGGGCGGCATCTTGGTGGAGGAGCAGGCCATCCCCTTCAAGTATGAGATGTACCGTCTGGCGGTGACCCTGGAGAAGCTGGCCCGGGACGCCGGGGTGGAGTTCCGCATGAATACCGAGGTGACTCCCGAGCTGGTGGAGGCCGAAGCTCCCGACGCGCTGATCATTGCGGTGGGCTCCAGCCCCATCCGCCCGCCCATCCCCGGCCTGGACGGGGACAACGTGATCCTGGTCAACGACTACTACCACAGCAAGGACAAGGTGGGCGACGAGGTGGTGGTGCTGGGCGGCGGCCTGGCGGGCAGTGAGCTGGCCATCCACCTGGCCCGGGAGGGCAAGACCGTCCACCTGGTGGAGATGCGCGCCGAGCTGGCGCCCGACGCCAATGTGCGCCACCGTCCCATCTTGCTCTCCGAGCTGGAGAAGCAGAAGGTGCACATCCACACCGAGCACACCGGCAAGCAGGTCACCGCCCAGGGCGTGGTCTGCCTGAACAAGGACGGGGAGGAAGTGCTCATCCCCGGCGCCACGGTGGTCTGTGCCCTGGGCCAGCGGGCCAACACCGCCGCGGTGGACGCCCTGCGCTCCTGCGCTCCCTGGGTGAGCGTGGTGGGCGACTGCGGCAAGGTATCCAACATTACAAACGCGGTCTACCAGGGCTATCACGCTGCTCTGGACGTGTGACCAGCCGCCTGAAATAACGAGAAATTGCAGCCAAGCGCCCCGTCCCGGAGACCTCCGGGCCGGGGCGCTGTTCTGCCGGTCCGGGTGGCGGACGGACACGGGGAAAGCGGTTTTCCGCCGTGTCCCGGAGGGAGCTGTGCCGGAAAAAATTCCTTGACAGCGGTCGAAACTGTGCTACAATGACGGTAACGATCACAGAATCTCGTGATCGTACATTTTCCGAGCCGTGGACGCTAAAAGCGTCCGCTCATGGGTCCACGGCCTGAATCCCGGATGGGGTTCACGGGGTACTGCCGGAAACGGCGGCGCCTTCACTGCTGAAAAGGGAAATGGATCGGCGAAATGATTGGCGCATCCCGCGGCATCACTGCCCGTGTGCAAAACGATTGTTAAGATCCATGCCCTTCCGGCATGGATCTTTTTTTCTGCGCTTCAGGCGCTTGAACGGGGGAGAGGTATGAAAGAGACGGCTGAGCGGGCGAGGCCCGGGCGGAGCAGGGACCTGCTGCTGGTTCTGCTGCCCATCCTGGTGTTCCTCCTGTCCATCTCCATCGGGCGCTACCCGGTGAGCATCGACTCCCTGCTGGATGCCGCCGTGGCCCAGATCACGGGAGCCCAGATGGACACCGCCCAGCTGGCCCTGATCCGGGTGCGGCTTCCCCGCATCCTGCTGGCCATGATCGTAGGGGCGTCCCTGTCCCTGTCGGGCGCGGTCTACCAGGGGCTGTTCAAGAACCCGGTGGTCTCGCCCGACCTGCTGGGCGCATCCAACGGCGCCTCCTTCGGGGCGGCCATGGCCATTCTGCTGGGGGCGGGGTCCGCCGCCGTGCAGCTCAGCGCCTTCCTCACCGGCATCGCCGCGGTGGCCCTGGTGGCGGTGATGAACAGGATCGTCTCCCGCCGCAGCAGCTCCATCGTCAATCTCATCCTGTGCGGCATGCTGGTCTCCAGCCTGTTCAACGCTTTCGTGTCCTTCACCAAATTCGTGGCCGACACCGACACCAAGCTGCCCGCCATCACCTTCTGGCTGATGGGCAGCCTCTCGTCCACCATGCTGGACGACCTGGCCGTGTTCTGGCTGTTCCTGCCCGCCTGTGTCATCCTGCTGCTGGTGCGCTGGAAGGTGAACATCCTCTCCCTGGGGGATGAGGAGGCCCGGATGCTGGGGGTCAACGTGCGGTTCTACCGCTGGCTGATCATCGGGTGCGCCACTCTGCTGACCTCCCTGTCGGTGAGCGTCAGCGGAAATATCGGCTGGGTGGGGCTGGTGGTGCCCCACTTCGCCCGGATGATCGTGGGTTCCAACTACGGGAAGCTGCTGCCCGCTTCCGTGCTGGTGGGCAGCGCCTTCATGCTGCTGGTGGACACGGTGGCCCGCATGCTGCTCACCGTGGAGGTCCCGCTGAGCATCATCACCGCCATCATCGGCGCGCCGTTTTTCTTCTTCCTGCTGGTGCGCTCCAAGAGGGGGTTTGTCTGATATGCTGGAGGTCAACGAACTGGTCTGCGGATATCATCCGCGCAAACCCGTCATCGGGCCCCTGTCCTTTACCGTGGAACGAGGGGAGGTGGCCTGCCTGATCGGCCCGAACGGGATCGGCAAGACCACCCTGTTCAAAACGGTGTTGGGCCTGCTCCGTCCCCAGGGGGGCAGCATCTCGGTGAACGGAAAGGACTACCGCCGGTATTCCGCCAAGGAATTTGCCCGCACGGTGGCCTATGTGCCCCAGGGCCATATCCCGCCCTTTCCCTATGCGGTGCGGGACGTGGTGGTGATGGGGTGCAATCCCAATATGCATGAGCTCTCCGCCCCCCGCCGGGCGGACTTTGAGAAGGCGGAGGCGATGCTGGAGCTGATGGGCATCCGCCACCTGGCCGACCGGGACTACACCGAGATCAGCGGCGGCGAGCGGCAGATGGTGATGATCGCCCGGGCGCTGGCCCAGGACACCAACCTGCTGGTGATGGACGAGCCAACCACCCATCTGGACTACGGCAACGAGACCCGGGTGCTCCGCCAGATCAAGAAGCTGTCCGCCCTGGGCTATACCATCATCATGATCACCCATGTGCCCGGCCACGCCTTCCTCTGTGCGGACAAGGTGCTGGCGGTGGGCAGGAACAGGTTCTTCTCCGTGGGGACGCCCGATGAGATCCTGACGGAGCAGACCCTGCGCACCCTCTACGGCGTGGACATCCAGCTGGAGGATGTGGTTTTACGGTGGGATCACCGGCACACAAAGGTCTGTGTGCCGATGGCCATATAAGCAAGGGGGATGCGTTCACGCACAGATCCGGTGCCATGGAGCCGGACCGGCGCGTGGAGGCTCGCCTGAAAGAGAAGGAGAGTTGCTATGCAAAAGAAGTGGAAGAAGCTGGTTGGACTGACCCTGTGCCTGGCTTTCCTGCTGTCCCTTGCCGCCTGTGCCGGCGGCGAGGACAGTCCGCCTGAATCCAGTACGCCCGTCCAGACGGAGAGCACAGAGACCGGGAGCGCGGAGAGCGGGAC
>CALXCT010000063.1 GCA_944386865.1 uncultured Oscillospiraceae bacterium
TGCGCCTGGGCACCTTCGACGTGCTGGTGGGCATCAACCTGCTGCGGGAGGGCCTGGACCTGCCCGAGGTGAGCCTGGTGGCCATCCTGGACGCGGACAAGGAGGGCTTCCTCCGGTCGGAGACCTCGCTGATCCAGACCATCGGCCGGGCCGCCCGGAACGCGGAGGGCATGGTCATCATGTACGCCGACGCCGTCACCCCCTCCATGCGCCGGGCCATCGACGAGACCGAGCGCCGCCGGAGCAAGCAGGACGCCTTCAACAAGGAGCACGGCATCGTGCCCAAGACGGTCATCAAGTCGGTGCGGGCCCTGCTGGAGCTGTCGGCCGACGAGGAGCCCGCCGCCGTCCGGAAAGGGGAGGCCCCCGCCCTCACCAAACAGCAGAAGGCGGAGCGCATCGCCAAGCTGGAGCGGGAGATGAAAGAGGCGGCGAAGCTGCTGGAATTCGAGCTGGCGGCGGCGCTGCGGGACCAGATCATCGAGCTGAGAGGAAAGTGATCAGCGCTGCTCCGGGAGACCGTCGGGGAAGCCGGCGGTCAGCATCTGCCCCACATGGACGCCCAGGGCGAAGGCCCTGGCGCCCCAGCAGCAGGCCAGACTGTTGTGCAGGTCGGCGGAGAGCAGCCGCTCCCGGGCGGGCAGCTTCTGGACCGCCTGCAGCCACTCCCGCTTCTGCTCCTGGTAGCAGAAGGGGAACTCCTCCTCGTTGTACAGGGGCGCGGCATAGCGCTCATACAGCCATTCGCAGAATTCGTTCATGAGGTCGGCCTCCATTTATGCGATAACTATTATCGCACGGATGCATTATATACGATTTTCAAAGTCGTGTCAAGACGTGGTGATTGAAGTGGAAGAAAAACTGGCGCTGTTTGGCGCGCGCCTGAGAGAACTGCGAAAAGAAAAAAAGCTCAAGCAGACGGAAATGGCCGGATTGCTGGAGCTGGCTCCGCGGAACTATCAGCGGCTGGAGTACGGCAAAACCAATGTGACGGCGACCACGCTGCTCTTTCTGTGCGACTATTTCCACGTCTCGGCGGACTATCTTCTGGGCCGGACGGACAACCGGGAGATCAACCGCTGAGTCGGGGAGGCCGGCGGGCCGCGCGTCCGGCGCGGCATCGGCGAATCCCCGCCCCGTGGCGGGAGGACCGCTATTTCACAGGAACCGAGGAATCGTGACCATGGCAAAGCAGAAGGACGACAAGACCAACGTGATGCGCCTGCTGGAGCAGAAGGGCGTGCCCTACACCCCCCACACCTACGAACATGAGGAGGGGGTGGCGGTGGACGGGGTCACCGTGGCCCGGTCGGTGGGACTGGACCCGGAGACGGTGTTCAAGACCCTGGTGGCCCGGGGGGCGTCGGGGGGCCTCTATGTGTTCGACATCCCGGTGGGGGACACCCTGGACCTGAAGAAGGCCGCCCGGGCGGTGGGGGAGAAGTCCATCGCCATGCACCACAAGAAGGAACTGCTGCCCCTGACGGGGTACGTCCACGGCGGCTGCTCCCCCCTGGGGATGAAGAAGCAGTACCCCACCGTCTTTCACGAGACGGCGGAGATCCTGGACACCGTGGTGGTGTCCGCGGGCAAGATCGGTTTTCAGGTGGAGCTGGCTCCCGCAGCGCTGATCGCGCTGGTGGGGGGGAGCACCGCCGACCTGACGGTGGAGTGAGGACGATGGAGCGGAGTTTGGAGCAGACACAGCCCACCCGCCGGGCCGGGGGCGGCGCCCTGGTGCTGGCAGGCGCGTCCCTGTGGGGGCTGATCGGGCTGTTCAACCGGGGGCTGCTGGCGGCGGGCCTTGGCCCGGAGAGCATCGTGCTGGTGCGCAATCTGGGGGGCATGGCGGTGCTGGCCCTGGTTCTGGCGGTGTGGAAGCCGTCGGCCTTCCGGGTGAAGCCCCGCCACCTGGGCTGGTTTTTCGGCACCGGAGTGGTGAGCGTGGTCTTTTTCACCTGGTGCTACTTCAGCTGCCAGCAGCAGTGCTCCCTGGCGGTGGCCGCCATCCTGCTGTACACCTCCCCGGCCTTCGTGGTGGTGCTCTCCGCCCTGCTGTGGCGGGAGAAGGTGACCCGGCGCAAGCTGCTGGCCCTGGTGCTGACCTTCCTGGGCTGCACCTGTGTGGCCGGAGTCTGGACCGGACAGGCCGCCCTCACCTGGCAGGGCCTGCTGCTGGGGCTGGGGTCGGGCTTTTTCTACGCCCTGTACTCCATCTTCGGCTGCTTCGCCCTGGAGCACTACGGGCCGTACACCGTGACCCTGTACACCTTCCTGTTCGCCGGGGCCGCCTCGCTGATCTTCCTGCGGCCCGGGGAACTGTCCGCCGCCTTCTCCCACCGGGCGCTGCTGCTCACCGCCCTGGGGCTGGTGGTGGTGTCCACCGTGCTGCCCTATCTGCTGTACACCGCGGGCCTGGCCCGGGTGGAGAGCGGCAAGGCCGCCATCCTGGCCTGCGTGGAGCCGGTGGTGGCCGCCCTGGTGGGCGTGCTGGTGTTCCACGAGACCATGGACCTGTCCACCGCCCTGGGGGTGGGGGGCATCCTGGCCGCGGTGCTGCTGCTGCGGTAGACCGCCCGCCCGGAGGCGGGCAGATTTCTGACTGACAAGAGGTAACGAGCCATGCTGGATCATATTTCCGTCAAGGGCGCGCGGGAGAACAACCTGAAAAACATCGACGTGGACATCCCCCGGGACAAGCTGGTGGTGCTCACCGGCCTGTCCGGGTCGGGCAAGTCCTCCCTGGCCTTCGACACCATCTACGCCGAGGGGCAGCGCCGGTATGTGGAGTCGCTCAGCTCCTACGCCCGTATGTTCCTGGGCCAGATGGAGAAGCCCGACGTGGACTATATCGACGGACTGTCCCCCGCCATCTCCATCGACCAGAAGACCACCTCCAAGAACCCCCGCTCCACCGTGGGCACGGTGACCGAGATCTATGACTATCTCCGCCTGCTCTGGGCCCGGGTGGGCACCCCCCACTGCCCCAAGTGCGGCAAGGAGATCCGCCAGCAGACCATCGACCAGATCATCGACCAGGTGCTTTCCCTGCCGGAGGGCACCCGCATCCAGGTGCTGGCCCCGGTGATTCGGGGGAAGAAGGGCGAGCACCAGAAGGTCTTTGAGGACGCCCGGAAGTCGGGCTATGTCCGGGTGCGGGCGGACGGCTCGCTGTACGACCTGTCGGAGGAGATCCGGCTGGACAAGAACAAGAAGCACAACATCGAGGTGGTGGTGGACCGGCTGGTCATCCGGGAGGACATCGCCCAGCGGCTGACCGACAGCGTGGAGGTGGCCTCCGGCCTGGCGGGGGGCATCGTG
>CALXCT010000064.1 GCA_944386865.1 uncultured Oscillospiraceae bacterium
GGAGCAGGAGGAAGGAATACAGCAGGGCGATTGCCGCGGCGGCCGTCAGGAGCAGAAGGACGGGACGCTTCGTCAGACCGGACAGAAGGGACTTCATAGCCGCACCTCCGTTTCAGGGGACGCATGACGGATGTTTCCTCAGAGCTATGATGGCACGGATTGAGAAAACAATCAATGCGGACAGGGCCGGGAAGGCAGGGATGGTTGCGTCCCTTGGCGGAGCAGGGTATAATGAAGAAAAAACGGAAGGCGGGAGGACGGATGGACTTTCAGGCGCAGCGGGAGCTGATGTGCGAGCTGGGCAGGCGGATGTGGCAGCGGGGATGGGTGGCGTCCAACGACGGCAACCTGAGCCTGCGCCTGCCGGGGGAGCGGCTGCTCATCACCCCCACCGGGGTGAGCAAGGGCTTTCTGCGCCCGGAGATGCTGCTGGTCATCGGCCTGGACGGAACAGTGCTGGAAGGGGCGGAGGGGTACCGCCCCACCTCGGAGACCGGGCTGCACCTGATGTGCTATCGCCTGCGGCCCGAGGTGGGGGGCGTGTGCCACGCTCATCCCCCCGCCGCCACCGCCTTCGCCTGCGCCCGGCGGGGGCTGGAGAAGCCCATCCTGGGAGAGATCATCATGACCCTGGGCACGGTGCCGGTGGCCCCCTACGGCCGCACGGGGACGGAGGAGCTGCCCAGGGCGGCGGAGCCGCTGCTGCGGGAGCACGACGGGGTGCTGCTGGCCAACCACGGGGCGCTCACCGTGGGGGAGAGCCTGGAGCAGGCCTACTACCGCATGGAGACGGTGGAGCACACCGCCGAGATCACCTGGCGGGTGCAGACCCTGGGGGGCGGCGTGGCGCTGAGCGACGGGCAGGTGCGGGCGCTGCGGCCCTGACAGGGTGCGAGGAAAGGCCCCGGAGACGCGGATGCGTCTCCGGGGCCTTTTTCATCGGGGAAGGGGTCACTTCCGGTCGGGCAGCCGGCCGAAGTAATCCTTGGTGAGCTTGGCCACCGTGCCGGACAGCAGCAGCAGGCCCACCAGGTTGGGGATGGCCATCAGACCGTTGAGGGTGTCGGAGATGTCCCACATCAGGGTGCCGGACCCCACTGAGCCGGCGATGCACACCAGCACGAAGAGGATCTTGAACACCAGGTTGACCGCGCGGTTGTTGTTGGTCAGGTAGCCCCAGCAGCGCTCGCCGTAGTAGCTCCAGCCCAGGATGGTGGACAGGGCGAAGAAGAGCAGGCTGATCTGGATGATGATGCCGCCGATGGTGCCGGGCAGGATACTGTTGAAGGCGGCGGCGGCCGCGGCGCCCTTGGAGGCGTAACTGTTCAGAGCGGCCTCGCCCAGCTCCATGCCGGACAGCAGCACGGCCAGGGAGGTGATGGTGCAGATGATGATGGTGTCGATGAACACCTCGAACACGCCCCACATGGCCTGCTCGCAGGGCTCCTCGGTGGAGGAGGCGGCATGGGCCATGGGCGCGGAGCCGAGGCCGGCCTCATTGGAGAACACGCCCCGGGCGAAGCCGTTCTTCATGGCCACCATGATGGCGTAGCCGAAGATGCCGCCGCCCACCGACTCGAAGCTGAAAGCGCTCTTCACGATCAGGGCCAGCACGGCGGGCACGTCGGTGATGCGCAGGGCGATGACCACCACGCCAGCCAGGATGTAGAAGATGGCCATGAAGGGCACCAGATAGGAGGTCACCTGGCCGATGCGCTTCACGCCGCCGATGACCACGATGGCCACGATCACCGCCAGGATGATGCCCGTGACCAGAGCGTCCAGGCCGAACAGGGCGTTCATGGCGCCGGCGATCTCGCTGCTCTGGGCGATGTTGCCGATGCCGAAGCAGGCAAAGCCGCCCAGCAGGGCGAAGATCATGGCCAGCCATTTGAAGTTTTTGCCCAGCCCTTTTTCAATATAGTACATGGGGCCGCCGCGGTGCACGCCGTGCTCGTCGGTCTCCCGGTATTTCACTGCCAGGGCGATCTCGGCGTACTTGGTGCACATACCGAAGAAGGCGGACACCCACATCCAGAACACCGCGCCCGGGCCGCCCACGAAGATGGCGCCGGTGACGCCGGCGATGTTGCCCGTGCCCACGGTGCCCGCCAGGGCGGTGGACACCGCCTGGAAGGGGGAGAGGTTCTGGCCGTGGTCCTTGTCCGACTTGCGGAACAGGGTGCCGATGGTGTTTTTCAGGATGAAGCCGAAGCGGGTGGCCTGAATGAAGCCGGTGCGCACCGTGAGGAAGATGCCGGTGCCCACCAGGAGCAGCAGCATCACGGGGCCCCAGGCAAAGTCGTTGATCACATCGTTGACCGAGGTGACGACCTGCAGGATCTGTTCCATTTCTCTCATCTCTCCTTGCGTTCAGCGCCGGAGCGGAAACAGGGGGGAGCGCCGGCGGCGCTCCCCCCTGCAAAGGCGGTAAGGCAGATCAGCTCTCCGGAGAGAGCGCCTCTGTCCTTTTGCCTGAGAGTTTCGCACTGCTTGCACCTTCGGCCCCCATGTCCTGCATGGGCTTCTCCAGAGTCCCATCGGCCCGCGGTGGGAGAGCGTCCGGCAAACCGTCCCGCAGGCGTCATCTGGCGCTGATTCAATTATGAAATATAGTATACAGGCTTTTTGCCCGGTTTGCAATGATCAAAATAAAGAAATTCAAAACCCCCGCCGAAGCGGCCGCTTCGGCGGGGGAGAAAGGGTGCGGCGGGGGGCTTATTCCGGCGTGTCCTCGATGAGGCCGTAATCTCCGTCGTTGCGCTTGTAGACCACAGCGAAGCTGCCGTCGGACTCCTCGTCCCGGAAGGCGAAGAAGGTGTGGCCCAGCAGGTTCATCTGGAGGATGGCCTCCTCCCGGTTCATGGGCTTGAGGGAGAAGGACTTGCTGCGCACGATGCGGTAAGAGTCCTCCTCCGGCTCGTCAGGGACGAAGGAGGTGGTCATCTCGGGGGGCTGCTCGAAGGCGCCCTGGCGCAGCCGCTTCTCCAGCCGGGCCTTGTTCTTGCGCATCTGCCGCTCGATGTCGGCCACGGCGGCGTCGATGGAGGCGAACATATCGGAGGTGCTCTCCGACACACGGATGATGGTCCCGCCGGAGCGCAGGGTGATCTCCGCCTTGTTGCGGTCCTTCTCCACGCTGAAGGTGATGGAGGCGTCCGCCTCCGTCTTGAAATAACGATCTAACTTGCCCACCTTTTTCTCGGCGTAGTCATGGACGGCCTTGGGCAGAGTAACTTTCTTGTCGGCAAATGTAAATTTCATGGGAACAGCTCCTTTCGTCCCGGAGGGGACCGTGAATGAGAGGCCTCTGCGCCTCTATAGGTCAAGTATACCACAAAAGAAGCAAATGTACAGGGAAAACTTGTGAAAGTGCTCAAAAGAGAGGCCCGGGAAACGGGGAGGGCAGACCGGACGTTGCACGGGCCATCGACAACTGTGGTGAGGCTGTTATAACGAAAAGAAATAATGCTGTGCGCCGGGGAGCATGGCCCGGAGAGCCGGTAAGCGGGAAAACCGGCGTTTTAGGGGGAGAACCGAAACAGGAATGGGAATAAGGCATGCGGAAAAGGCATACCGCAAGGAAAAAGAGGAATGAAGGGGCCTCTTGAAACCCGCAGGGGAGGGCGGTATAATGCCCACGGAACCAGATGACAGAACGCCCGCCGTGCCGAGCGGGGCGGCGGGCAGCAAGAGAGGAAGCAGTTAAAGATATGAGCGGAGAATTCCCCCATTTGTTTGTCCCGGGCACCATCGGGAAGATGAAGCTGAAGAACCGGCTGGTGATGCCCGCCATGGGCACCGGCCTGGCCAACGAGGACGGCACCGTCAGCGAGGCCCTGTCCACCTTCTATGAGATCCGGGCCAAGGGCGGCGCGGGTCTGATCATCACCGAGTTCACCATGATCAACCGGGAGAACGGCCGGCACAACCGCTGCCAGCTGGGGGCATACAGCGACGAGCACATCCCCGGCCTGCGGGCCATGGCCAAGCGCATCCACAAGCACGGCACCAAGATGATGGTCCAGCTGTGCCACCCGGGCTGCCAGACCTTCTGCGAGCCCGACGGGGTGCCCCTGCTCACCCCCAGCGGACGGGAGAGTGCGGCCTTCCGCCGCCCCTGCCGGGCCATGACGGTGGAGGAGATCCACCGCATCGTGGAGGACTTCGCGGCCGCCGCCCTGCGGGTGAAGCAGGCGGGGATGGACGGCGTGGAGATCAGCGCGGCCCACGGCTACCTGCTCAACGAGTTTTTGAGTCCCTACACCAACAAGCGGGACGACGAGTACGGCCGGGACATGATCGGCCGCTGCCGGATCGTCAAGGAGATCATCGAGGCGGTGCGGGAAAAGGTGGGGCCCGACTTCCCGGTGATCCTGCGCATGACGGTGGCTGAGTACCTCATCACCGCGGGCATCAAGGAGCAGGGGCTGAACCTGCCCGACTCCATCGCCATCCTGAACTACCTCATCCCCTCCGGGCTGGACGCAGTGAGCGTCAGCTCGGGCATCTACGACACCCAGAACTGCGCGTGGGAGCCCATCTCCTTCCCCCAGGGCTGGCGGATCTACCTGGCGGAGACGGTGAAACAGAACGTGCCCGTGCCGGTGATCGGCGTGTCGGTCATCCGGGAGGCCCAGTACGCCGAGTCCATCCTGAAGCGGGGCGCGGTGGACTTCGTGGGCGTGGCCCGGGGGCAGCTGGCCGACCCGGAGTGGGGCGTGAAGGCGGAGACCGGGCGCGCGGCGGAGATCCGCCGGTGCATCTCCTGCCTGCACTGCATGGAGAGCCTGTACACCAAGGGCCGGGCGGAGTGCGCCATCAATCCCCGTTCCCACCACGAGTTTGAATACGGCGCCATCACCGCCCCCGGCCAGGGGCAGCCGGTGGTGGTCATCGGAGGCGGTCCGGCGGGCATGGAGGCGGCCCGCATCCTGGCCCTGCGGGGCTTCAAGCCCATCCTGTTCGAGAAGCAGGCCCAGCTGGGCGGCCAGCTGCGCCTGGCGGTGCGCCCCCCCTACAAGGGCAAGATCGACTGGATCGCCAGCTACTATGAGGAGCGCCTGAAGGTGCTCAACGTGGACATCCGGCTGAACACGGCGGCCACGGTGGAGCTGGTGAAAAAGGAGAACCCCGTCGGGGTGTTCATCGCCACCGGCTCCAAGCCCAATATGCCGGAGAGCATCGTGGGCATCCACGGGGACAACGTCTACCGGGCGGTGGACATCCTGGTGGGCAAGGTGCGGCTGTTCGGCAAGCAGGTCATCGTGGTGGGCGACGGCCAGACCGGCATCGAGACGGCGGAGACCCTGGGCACCTTTGAAAACGTGGTGTCCATCATCGGCAAGGGCAACATGATCGGCGAGAAGATCTACCCCCAGAACCGGATGGACGTCATGAGCCGCCTCATCCAGCAGCACGCCCGGATGTTCCCCCGGAAGGAGCTCATCGCCATCAATCCCCAGGGGATCACGGTGCAGAACACCGTGTCGGGCGACCTGTCCTTCATGCCCACCGAGGCGGTGGTGCTGGCCCTGGGCGTGCGCCCCGACACCACCATCCACAAGGAGATGCTGGAGGCCTTCCCCAACGCGGTGCTGCTGGGCGACGCCATCCACGGCGGCCGCATCGCCGACGCGGTGCACAGCGCCTACCGGGCCACCTGCAACTTCAACGGCTGAGGCCCGTCTTTCCAGAGAGAAACACGAGCAGCGGAAAGAAAGACGAACAGCGCGCCCGCCGGAGCGATCCGGCGGGCGCGCTGTGGTATTTTGTCTGCCGGAGCGGACCGTGAGGCCGCCGCAAGGCAGATCATTTATTCCGCGGTGAAGTAGACGAAGAAGACGTCTCCCTCGGTGTCGTCGGTGAAGTACTCCAGGAAGGAGATGGAGAAATCCTTGGCGTCGGCGGGCACCTCGAACACGTGGGTGTAGGTCACCGTGCCGTCGATGGGGATCTCATAGGAGGCGGGAGCCTGATTGTCCACCAGAGCCCGGGTGATGGGGATGCTGAAGTCCTCGTCCCCGGTGCTGCCCCACTGGGCCTGAAAATCGTTGTCGAACATGGGCATGGAGTAGGTGGAGGTGTTCTTGATGGTGATGTCCACCACCAGCAGCTGGAGACCGTCCGGGGGCGTGTAGGACTCCAGCTCCGCGCAGGTATAGGCGCTGTCCACCGAGAAGTCGAAGAAGACGGTGCGCATGGTGTCCCCCAGGTAGCCCTGGGCGTAGCCATCCTCGGCGGAGATCACGTCCTCACCGGGGGCGGGAGAGCCGCTGGCATCCGGAGATACCTCTTCGTCAGCGTCGTTCCCGGGCAGCGCGCTGCAGGCGGTCAGCGCCAGCAGCATCAGAAGGGCAAGCAGGACAGCAAACAGTTTTTTTCATTCCATTCACCTCGTCAGCATTTGGTTCAGCTCCCGGCCCCATCGGACCTGTGCGCATGGACCGGTGCTGCCGCCTCTATCGTATACCGGAGAGAGGGAAAACGCAAGAGGGAACGGGTCGGTTCAGCACAGTTTGGCGCCGGCGGGGATGGCGTCGCTGAGCATGATGAGGTTGAGCTTCTCCTCCCCGTGCTCGGTGTGCACGGCGGACAGCAGCATCCCGTTGGACTCCAGCCCCATCATCTTCCGGGGGGGCAGGTTGACGATGGCGGCCAGGGTCTTGCCCACCAGCTCCTCCGGCTTGTACCACATGGCGATGCCCGAGAGGATCTGCCGGTCGGTGCCGGTACCGTCGTCCAGGGTGAAGCGCAGCAGCTTGTTGGACTTCTTCACGCTCTGGCAGTCCTTCACCTTCACCACCCGCAGGTCGTTTTTGCAGAAGGTGTCGAAGTCCACCGGCTCGGTGAGCTGGGGCTCCAGCTCGATGGGGGGCAGGGCGGCCTTCTTGGCGGCCTCGGCGGCCTGGGCCAGCTCCTCCAGCGCCTTGTCCGCGTCCACCCGGGGGAACAGGTTCTCCCCCTTGGACACGGCGGCGGTGTCGCTCAGACAGCCCCAGCGCTCGGCGCTGTCCCAGCTCAGGCAGTCGCCGCAGGCCCCGATCTGGGCAAAGAGCTTGTCCATGCTCTCCGGCATGAAGGGGGTGAGCAGCACGCCGCAGATGCGGGTGGTCTCCAGCAGGTTGTACATCACGTGAGCCAGCCGCGCGCCGTTGTGCTCCATGTCCTTGGCCAGCGCCCAGGGCATGGTCTCGTCGATATACTTGTTGGCCCGCTGGATGACCCTGAACACCTCGTCCAGCGCCTTGTGGGGGGCGAAGGTGTCCATGGCCTGCTGGTAGCGCTCCCGCAGGCCGGAGGCCAGCTCTTTCAGCTCGGTGTCGAAGGGTTCGGGCGCGTCCCACTCCCGGCAGCCGG
>CALXCT010000065.1 GCA_944386865.1 uncultured Oscillospiraceae bacterium
CGATGACGTCATCACCGGCTGCGCCTTTCCCATCAACGAAATGAACCTGAACGCCAGCCGCCTGATCGTCAACCGCGCCCAGCCGCCCGACTGCGTCCCCGCCCCGACCATCAACCGGTCCTGCCCCTCCGGCCTGCAGGCCATCGCCACCGCCGCCAACGCCGTCATGGCCGGCCAGTATGACTGCGCCGTGGCCGGCGGCGTGGAGTGCATGACCCGCTGCTTCGGCCCCTATCCTGAGGAGTACTGGAACCAGTGGATCAAGGAAAACTATGAGGGCGGCTACATGACCATGGGCGAGACCGCCGAGCGGGTGGCCGAGAAGTTCGGGATCACCCGGGAAGAGATGGAGACTATGGCCCTGGAGTCCCACGCCAAGGCCGCCGCCGCCCGGAAGAACGGCAAGTTCAAAAACTCCATCATCCCCATCGTCAAGGCCGACGGCGCGCTCATCTCCGAGGATGACGGCATCCTGGCCGACGCCGAGGGCAATCTGAAGACCAGCATGGAAAAGATGGCCGGCATGAAGCCCTGCTTCCGCCCCGAGGGCGAGGGGCTCGTCACCGCCGCCACCTCCTCCCAGACCACCGACGCCGCCGCCTATGTGGTGGTCATGTCGGACGAGATGGCCAAGGAGCTGGGCCTGACCCCCATCGCCCGTTTCGTGGGCTTTGCCGTGGCCGGCTGTGACGCCACCCTGATGGGGCTGGGCCCCATGTACGCCATCCCCAAGGTCATGAAGCGCACCGGCATGTCGGTGGACGACATGGATGTGATCGAGCTCAACGAGGCCTTCGCCTCCCAGGCCCTGGCCTGCATCCGGGAGCTGGGGCTGGACAAGAGCAAGGTCAACCCCTACGGCGGCGCCATGGCGCTGGGCCACCCCATGGGCGCCACCGGCGCGGTGCTCACCTCCAAGGCGCTGGACTACCTGGCGGACAACGGCGGAAAATACGCTCTCGTCTCCATGTGCATCGGCGGCGGCATGGGCGCCGCCGGGATCTTTGAGCTGTGCAGGTGATCGTCCGCCGCCCCTGATTTGCTCATATATGCTTTCCGGCATATTGAGATACCCCCTACACGAAGTGCCAGGCAGACAGGCCCCTCTCTGTCTGCCTGGCACAACGTGGTTTCGCCCCGCGTCCGCTCCGGGCGCGGGTCCCGGCTACTCTGCGGAAGGGAAGTGATCCCGTGCCCTATCCCCTGCTCACCGCGCCCCTGACCATCCGCTCCCTCACGCTGAAAAAACGGATGGTCATGCCCGCCCTTCACCATGCCTACACCCGGGACGGGGCCTGCACGCCCCGGTTCTCCTCCTACTACTGGCGGCGGGCCGAGGGGGGACTGGGGCTGGTCATCGTGGGCTCCTGCCGGTTCGACGGCTACGGGGCCAAGATCAACTCCATGTCCCTGGCGGATGACAGCACCGTCCCCGGCTGGAAGGAGTTCACCGACGGGATGCACCGGCGGGGCTGTCCGGTGTGTGTCCAGCTGTTCCATGCCGGGCGGTATATTCCCCGCCGGGATGTGCCCTGCGGCCAGCCGGCCCTGTCCCCCTCGGCCACCTACACCCCCTATACCCGGGAGACCGCCCCGGAGATGACCCGGGAGCAGATCCGGCAGGTGGTCCGCGATTTCGCCGCCGGCGCGGTCCGGGCCGTGGCGGCGGGGTTTGACGCCGTGGAGATCTCCGGGTCCTCCGGCTATCTGCTGTGCCAGTTCCTCTCGCCCCTCACCAACCGGCGCGCCGACGAGTACGGCGGCAGCTTTGAGAACCGGTGCCGGTTCCCTCTGGAGGTCATCGCCGCTGTGCGCGAAGCCGTTGGGCCCGACTATCCCCTGTTCTACCGTCTGGGTGCCGACGATCTGGTGCCCGGCTCCAGCGTGCTGGAGGATGCGGTCCGCTTCGCCCCCCTGGCCCAGGCCGCCGGCATCGACTGCTTCGACGTCACCGGCGGCTGGCACGAGTCCCGCGTGCCCCAGCTCACCGGCGAGGTGCCTCCCGGCGGGCTGTTCTTCCTGGCCCGGAGCATCCGCCGGGCCGTCACCGTCCCCGTCATCCAGTGCAACCGCATCAACTCTCCCCGGCGGGCCGAGCTGGCCCTGGCCCTGGGGGACGCGGACCTGGTGGGGCTGGGCCGGGCCAGCCTGGCCGATCCGGACTTCGCCCGGAAGGTGACGGAGGACCGGGCGGAGGAGATCCGCCCCTGTGTGGCCTGCAACCAGGGCTGTCTGGCCAACGCCTTCTTCGACGCCCCCATCACATGCCATACCAATCCGGTCTGCGGCCTGGAGCACAGGACGCCGGACAGGCCGGCGGTCCGTCCCGGGCGGGTGCTGGTCATCGGCGGCGGCCCGGCGGGCTGCGAGGCCGCGCTGCGCTGCGCCCAATACGGGCACCGGGTGACCCTCTGGGAGAAGAAAGATGCGCTGGGAGGTCAGCTCCGGCTGGCCGTCCGGCTGCCAGGCCGCGGGGAATTTGAAAGGCTGCTCCGCTTCTATACCGACATGCTGCCCAGGCTGGGCGTCGAGGTCCGCCTGGGCCGGGAGGGCGTGCCGGGAGAGGATCTGTCCCTCTTCGACCATGTGTTGCTGGCCGTGGGGGGCGCGGAAGATCCGGTCTCCCTGCCTGTGGCGCCGGGGGCCGTCCCCGTGGTCTCCGCCCGGGAGGTCCTCTCCGGGGCGGTCATCCCGGGAGAGCGGGTGATGGTGGCGGGGGGCAGCTTCATCGGCTGCGAGAGCGCCCGCTTCCTGGCCCGCCAGGCCGCTCTGGGGCCGGAGGAGCTGTTCTACCTCACCGCTTACGCCGTCCGTCCGCCGGAGCAGATCGGCGCGCTGCTGCACACCTGCCGCCGGACCATCACGCTGCTGGAGCCGGGAAAGAAGGTGGGCTACGGCTATGAGCCCGGCGTAGGCTGGCCGGTGCTGCAGGAGCTGGACCGCCTGGGCGTGGTCCGCCGCCCCCTCACCCGGATCACCCGCGTGGGTCCCGGCGGCGTCACCGCCGCGGTACGCGCTCCGGACGGCACGGAGGAGGAACTGTATATCCCGTGCGACACCGTGGTGGCCGCCGCCGGCGTACGGCCGGACACCGCGCTGGCCGCCGCATTCCGGACAGCCGGGACGCCCGTGACCCCCATTGGGAACGCCCGGGTCCTGGGGCGGAGCATCGACGCCATCCGGGACGGCTGGGCGGCGGCGGTCCGCCTTTCTCACCCGGCGTCCGCACAGCTGAAATAGGAGGGAACCATCGTGATCAAAAAACTGGAAGACATCACGCCTGAGATGTACGATGAGCTGAACAAGGAGATCGAGGACGCCTTTGAACAGGGCTGTCACGGCCAGTGCGCCTCCTGTAAAAGCGGCTGCGCAGAGCCGCTCTACCCCCGGTATGCCAAGGCCCTGTACGCCGTGACCGGGGGAAAGGGAGGCACGGGAAAGTCCACCGTCACCGCCATGCTGGCCCTGGCCCTTCAGCGCCAGGGGTACAAAACGGGCATTCTGGACGCGGACCTGCCCGGCGCCACCCAGCCCCAGCTCTTTGGCGCTGCGGGCCCCGTCCGCTCGGTGCAGCGGAAGGGAAAAAACGCCGTTCAGCCCCTGACCCTCCCCTGCGGCGTGGGGCTGCTCTCCTACAACCTGATCGAGCCGGACCTGACCCGGCCCATCCTGATGCCCGGCCGGGACCTGTCCAACGTGGTCAGCTATCTCTACACCGACGGCGCCTGGGACGGATACGACGTCATCCTCATCGATATGCCCTCCGGCGCGGGGGACGTGCCCCTGAATCTGTACTCCTCCCTGCCGGTGGACGGCGTGGTCATCGTGGCCGAGCCGGGCGAACTGGCGGTGGTCCCTACTCAGCGGTGCGTCAACCTGTGCGGCATGCTCCTGTCGCCCCCGGTGGCCTTTGTGGAGAACAAGGCGCTGACCGAGCGGTGTGAGTCGGACCGGCTGTATACGCTGCCGGAGGACTGTGTTCGGGCTGCGCTGCCCCTGTCCCCCGAAATCAATCTGGCCGGGCTCACCGGTACGGTGGACCAGCTGGACACCTCCGGTCTGAACGAGGTCGCCGCGCGTCTGGCCCGCCCGGTCCTGCACTCCCCCTGCTGAGCCGGTTCCTTTCGCTCTCTCCTTCCAAGGGAAAGGCCCCGCCGGCTGGCGGGGCCTTTCCCTGTATCCCATCTGATCCACGGCGCATCCGCGCCGGGGCGCCAGGGGCGCCCTCGGATCGTCCCGCAACGAGGCCCGCCCCGATTCCGGGGCGGGCCTCGCTCGTTTCCTTATTCCTCTTCCAGCGCCTTGGCCTCCTCGATGGCCTTCTGCTGCGCCGCGGGAGGACAATCCATCCCACGGCCCGCAAGCGGCCCGCGGGGCCCTTTCTTCATCCTGCTCGGCGGGAGTGGATCCCGCCTCCGCGATCCGCCGCCAATCGGCGGATCCACGGCGCATCCGCGCCGGGGCGCCCAGAGGGCGCCTCTCGGATCGTCCCGCAACGAGGCCCGCCCCGATTCCGGGGCGGGCCTCGCTCGTTTCCTTATTCCTCTGCCAGCGCCTTGGCCTCCTCGATGGCCTTCTGCTGCGCCGCGGGAGGACAATCCTCGTAGCGGACGAAGTGGAAGGTGAAGGAGCCCCTGGACTGGGTCATGGCCCGCAGGTCGATGGCGTAGGTGGTCATCTCCGCCATGGGCACCTCGGCCTCGATGACCTGGTCGCCGTCGGCGGTGGGATTCATGCCCATCACGCGGCCCCGGCGCTTGTTCAGATCGCCGATCACGTCGCCCATGTAGCTGTCGGGCACGGTGACCTTCAGCTCGCCCACCGGCTCCAGCAGCACGGGGTTAGCCTCGGGCAGGGCGGCCTTATAGGCCAGCTGGGCGGCCGTCTTGAAGGCGATCTCGGAGGAGTCCACCGGGTGGTAGGAGCCGTCGTACAGCACGGCCTTCAGGTTCACCACCGGATAGCCCGCCAGCACGCCGTGGGCGCAGGCCTCCCGCAGGCCCTTCTCCACCGCCGGGAAGAAGTTCTTGGGCACCGAGCCGCCGAAGACCTCCTCGGCGAAGACCATCTCCTCCTCGTCGGGGTTGGGCTCGAAGCGGACCCACACATCGCCGAACTGGCCGGAGCCGCCGGTCTGCTTCTTGTGGCGGCCCTGCTTGGACACCGTCTTGCGGATCTTCTCCCGGTAGGGCACACGGGGCGCGTCCAGAGTGACCTCCACGCCGAAGCGGTTTTTCAGCTTGGCCACCAGCACGTCGATCTGGATGTCGCCCGCGGCGCTGACCACCATCTGGTGGGTCTCGGCGTTGTTGACCACGGTGAAGGAGGGGTCCTCCTCGTTCAGCCGGGCCAGACCGGCGGCCACCTTGTCCTCCTGGCCGCGGGTCTTGGGCGAGATGGCCCGGGAGTAGCAGGGCTCGGCGAAGGGCAGCGGGTCCAGGGCGATGACCTTGCGCTGGTCGCACAGGGTGTCCCCCGTCTTCAGCTTCTCCATCTTGCCGATGGCGCCGATGTCGCCGCAGGTGAGCTCCTTGACCTCCTCGGTCTTCTTGCCCTTCATGATGTACAGACGGCCCAGCTTCTCCGAAGCGCCGGTGCGGGCGTTCACCAGGGTCATGTCGGGCGTGAGGTTGCCCGAGAGCACCTTCACGCAGGAGTACTTGCCGTACTGGTCGGAAATGGTCTTGAACACGAAGGCAGCGGGGGCGGCGCCGGGGGAGACCACGAACTCGGCAGGCTCGCCGTTTTCATCGGTGCCCAGCTCCGCGTTGCCCTCGGTGGGGTCGGGCAGCAGGGAGACGATGGCGTTGAGCAGGGCGGTGTTGCCCAGGCCGCTCAGGGCGCTGCCGCAGAACACGGGCACCACGGAGCGGTCCCGCACGCCGGCCTTCAGGCCCTGGATCATCTCGGCGTAGGTAAAATCCTCGCCGGAGAAGTACTTGTCCATGAACTCCTCGCTGGTCTCGGCCACCGACTCCTTCAGGGCCTCGTACAGCTCCTTCACCACGGGCAGCTTCTCCTCGGGCACGTCGATCTCCACCGCGTGGCCCTTCTCCACCCCGTAGGCGCGCTTGTTCAGCACGTCCACGATGCCGATGACCTTTTTATTCTCGTCCCAGATGGGGGCCACCAGGGGCGCGATGGTCTTGCCGAACTTGTCCCGCAGGGCCTGGAAGGCGGCGTTGAAGTCGCCGTTGTCCTCGTCGGTCTTGGAGATATAGATGATGCAGGGCAGCTTGCGCCGCTCCAGGTACTTCCACGCCCGCTCGGTGCCCACGCTCATGCCGCCCTTGGCCGCGCAGACCATGATGCCGGCCTCGGCCACCCGCAGGCACTCCACCACCTCGCTGACGAAGTCGAAGTTGCCCGGGGTGTCCAGCAGGTTGATCTTGCAGCCGTTGTACTCAATGGGGGCGATGGCCGCAGAGATGGAGATCTGGCGCTTGATCTCCTCGGGGTCGTAATCGCAAACGGTGTTGCCGTCGGCGGGCTTGCCCAGCCGATCGGTGCCGCCGGTCATATATAACAGGCTCTCCGCCAGAGACGTCTTTCCGTTGCCACCGTGGCCCAGCAGGCAGACGTTGCGGATGTTCTGAACAGAATAACTCATTTCAACATTCCTCCTCGTAGAGATTCTCCGGACCCGGGGCCCGCGGCCCGGGGTGGGAAGGACTCGCTATTGGTTATTATATAACACCCCGCGCGCCCTGACAACTAAAATTTGACGGTTTTGACGAAAATTTTCCCGCATCCCCGCCCTTCTCCCGGAAAAAACGACAAAAGCGGCGCCCGCCCAAGAGGGCAGGCGCCGCCGGTTCGTTTTCTTTATTTCGTTTTACGAGGCGAGCATCCGGTCAAATCCGTCCGAGTCGGGAGCCGACTCTCCCCGCCAGATGACGCTCCCGTCCTCCAGCGACACCGCGTAGCGGTACAGCTCCGCCTCCTCCGCGCTCTGGCCCTCCCAGCTCCAGGTGAATAGGTAGTACTTCCCGTTGGCCGAAAGGCCGGTATAGCTCACCGTGCTCTCCTCCACCAGGACGTCCCCGTCGGTGAGGGTGATCCGGCAGGCGCCCTCCTCCCAGGTCAGGGCGCGCTCATAGCCGCTGCCGGCCGACACCCGGTCCACCGCCA
>CALXCT010000066.1 GCA_944386865.1 uncultured Oscillospiraceae bacterium
CGGCGCCGAACTCATAGTCCTTGCCGGGCAGCACGGCGTTGAGCACGATGCCCGACAGCGCGGCGATGGCCAGGTTGGTCAGGGACACATGGATCTCGCCGATGGTGACGGTGACCCCCCCCGAGAAGCCCAGCCCGCACACCAGGATGATGGCGGCGATGATGAGGTTGCGGGAATTGGTGAAGTCCACCCGGTTCTCCACCACGTTGCGCACGCCGATGGCGGAGATCATGCCGTAGAGGATGAAGGACACCCCGCCGATGATGGCGGTGGGGATGGAGTTGACCACGGCGGCGAAGGCGGGGGAGAAGGACAGGATCACCGCGTAGACGGCGGCCAGCCGGACCACCCGGGGGTCATACACCCGGGAGAGGACCAGCACGCCGGTGTTCTCGCCGTAGGTGGTGTTGGCCGGGCCGCCGAACAGGCCGGCCAGGGAGGTGGCGATGCCGTCGCCGATGAGGGTGCGGTGCAGGCCGGGGCGCTCGATGAAATTTCTGCCCACCGTGGCCGAGATGGCGGACATATCGCCGATGTGCTCCATCATGGCGGCCACCGCGATGGGGGCCATGACGAAGATGGAGGTCAGGTCGAACCGGGCCAGGAAGAAGGGCTGCACGCCCACCAGGTCCGCCTGGGCCACGCCGGAGAAGCTCATCAGGGGCACCACGTTGCCCGCCGCGTCCAGCGCGGTGGCGCCCAGGGCGTTGGCGATGAGGGCCACCACATAGGAGCCCACCACACCCAGCAGGATGGGGATGATCTTCACCATGCCCCTGCCCCAGATGTTGGCCACCACGATGATGGCCATGGCCACGATGGCCAGCCACCAGCAGGTGGAAGCGTTGGTCACCGCCGAGGGGGCCAGGTTCAGGCCGATCAGGATGATGATGGGGCCGGTGACCACCGGGGGCAGGAAGCGCATGACCTTCCTCACTCCCACCACTTTGATCACGGCGGCCAGAATCACATACAGCAGTCCCGCCACCACGATGCCGCCGCAGGCGTACTGCAGCTTGACGGCGGGGTCCATGCCCGCATACTTGCCCGCGTCCAGCTGGGCCACTGCCGCAAAGCCGCCCAGGTAGGCGAAGGAGGACCCCAGGAAGGCGGGCACCTGCAGCCTGGTGCACACGTGGAAAAACAGGGTGCCGATACCGGCGAAGAACAGGGTGGTCTGGATGGACAGGGGCAGGCCGTAGCCCTGCACCAGGATGGGGACCAACACGGTGGCGCCGAACATGGCGAACATGTGCTGCAGCCCCAGCACCAGCATCTTGGGGGTGCCCAGGGTGCGGGCGTCGCGGATGGGCTCGGTCTGCTTGGGTCGGTTGCTCATACTCTCTCTCCTCTCATGATAAAACAAAAAGCAATCTCCTTTTCCGATCAGAAAAGGGATTGCTTTACAATAACGGGAAGGGAAAAAGAAAACAGAAATCCCGGGCGGGCCAACAAGGCGCTGCTCCGGCGTTCCATCTCCATCTCCTCCTTCACACGATCCTTGTCATGATACCAGAGCCGGCAGAAAAATGCAACCAAAATCCGCTGGTATTTTCTTCATGCCGTCCCGGGCCGGGACAGACGTTTCCCTCCCCGGGATCTCCCGCGCGGTGTAAAAAACAGCCCGGCAGCTCACGCTGCCGGGCCGAACGGGCTCACTTTTTCTTGTTGAAGATCTGGAAGATGGCGTCGAAGTCGCTCTCGCCCAGGCCCTTGTCCTCCGCGGGGGCGGCGGGCTGCTCCTCCTGCTTGGGCTCCTCGCCCTGCTTCTTCTGCTCCTCCACCTTCTCGCCGGCGCGGGTGAAGGGCTGCTCGGGCAGCTTGCCCTCCCCCTCCTCAAAGCCGGTGGCGATGACAGTGACCCGGATCTCGTCCTCCAGGGTCTCGTCGAAGGTGGCGCCGAAGATGATGAGGGCCTCGGGATGGGCGGCCTGCTGCACCAGGTTGGCGGCGGTCTCCACCTCCTCCAGGCCGATGTCGGTGGAGCCGGTCACGTTGACCAGCACGCCCCGGGCGCCGTTGATGGAGGTCTCCAGCAGGGGGCTGGAGATGGCCAGCTTGGCCGCCTCCTCCGCCTTGCCCTTGCCGGCGGCGCGGCCCACGCCCATGTGGGCCATGCCCGCGTTCTTCATCACGGCGGTCACGTCGGCAAAGTCCAGGTTGATGAAGCCGGTGTTCTTGATCAGGTCGGAGATGGACTGCACCGCCTGACGCAGCACGTCGTCGGCGATCTCGAAGGCGTTGGCCAGGGTGACCTTCTGGTCGGTGGCGTACTTCAGCCGCTCGTTGGGGATGATGACCAGGGAGTCCACCTTGGTGCGCAGCTCGGCGATGCCCGCCTCGGCCTGCTGCATCCGGCGGCGGCCCTCAAAGGCAAAGGGCTTGGTGACCACGCCCACGGTGAGCACGCCCATCTCCTTGGCGATGTCGGCCACGATGGGGGCAGCGCCGGTGCCCGTGCCGCCGCCCATGCCGGCGGTGAT
The DNA here is from genome assembly GCA_944386865.1 of uncultured Oscillospiraceae bacterium. Classification (GTDB taxonomy): domain Bacteria; phylum Bacillota; class Clostridia; order Oscillospirales; family Oscillospiraceae; genus CALXCT01. The sequence goes on from CALXCT010000066.1 coordinate 2,484, forward strand.
GAAGACCATGTCCGCGTCCTCCACCGCCTTGGCGATCTGGCTGCGGTTCTCCTCGGCGGACTTGCGACCCACCTCCGGGTCGGAGCCGGCGCCCTGGCCGTTGGTGAGCTTCTCGCCGATCTGGATCTTCTCGGTGGCGCTGGAGACGGACAGGGCCTGCTTGTCCGTGTTCACGCCGATGAAATCCACGCCCTTGGTGCCCGACTTGACCATGCGGTTGACCACATTGTTCCCGCCGCCGCCGACGCCCACTACCTTGATGGTCACCACATTGTCGGGACCCATATCCAGTCCAAAAGCCATAAAAAGCTTCCTCCTAAGTAAAATAAGTGAGAAACAGGCCGAAAAACAAGCTATGTTGTATGCCCCAGCCTGCAAAAAGCCTATATTTTGTTATATTGTAGCGCTCTTTCCCCCCCAGGTCAATAGCCCGGGGAGACTTTTTTCCCATCAGACAAAATCAGACCCGCTTCTCAGTTCCCCTGGGGCTCCTGATAGAGATGAGGGCCGTCGTCAAAGGTCAGGTCCACCACCGAGCGCTCCTGCTCCCCCAGGTAGTCGATGGCCGCCTGGAGGGCCTTGGCGTCGTACTCATAGTCGGAGGCGTAGGCAAAGCGCACGGTCAGCCGGTCCTGCCAGACGGCCTCGATCACCGTGTCCGAGCTGAGGTCGATGCTGCCCGTCTCGCTCAGCAGGCCCCGGTCCTCCAGCGCGGTCATCAGGGCGATCAGATCGGTCAGCTTCCGGCTCTCCTCCTGCCCCACCGCCAGCATGGTGCCCGCCGAGGGCTGCAGGGCGGTCAGCCCCAGGATCTCGGTCACCTCGCTCTGCTCCGTCTGCTCCAGCAGCTTGCCGCTGGTGTTGAGCAGCCACAGCCCGCTGTCCGTCTGGATACAGGCCGCCGCCCGGCACTCCCGCACCTCGATCATCAGGGTGTCGGGCAGAGAACGCCAGATGGACACCGCCTCCACATAGGGCAGCTGTTCCCGCAGCCGGCGGTCGATATCCCCCTTGTTCAGGGTGTAGAGGTTCTGCCCCCGCTCCACCCCGGTCACCGCGATGATCTCCTCGGCGGTGTAGCGCTGGTTGCCCGCCACCACCACCTGGTCCACCCGGAAAAAGATCAGGCAGGCCGCCACCACGATGCCCAGGATCAGCAGGGTGGACAGCACTTTGTAGAGGCCGCTGAAGCGCCCTCTCCTCCGTGTCCTCCGCCTGCTGCTCCTGTGTGCCATAGCCGTTTTCTCCCGTATCGCTTCGTTTCCGGCCCCGGGCACGCGCCCGGAGCCGGTTTTGTCTTGGTTATGTATCCCTCACCCGGATATCCGCCCCCAGGGCGGCCAGGTCCTGCTCCAGCCGGGCGTAGCCCCGGCGGATATGCTCCAGGCCGGTCACCGCGCTCTCCCCCTCCGCCCCCAGGGCGGCCACCACCAGGGCGGCCCCGCCCCGCAGGTCGGTACAGCGAAGGCGCGCGCCGTGCAGCCGGGGCACGCCGTAGACCACGGCCACCCGGCCCTCCACCCGGATATCCGCCCCCATACGGGCCAGCTCATCCACGTGGCGGTACCGGCTTTCAAACATATTCTCCACGAACACCGTGGTCCCTTCGGCGGTGCACTGGGCGGCCATGAGGATGGCCTGGGCGTCGGTGGGGAAGCCGGGATAGGGCGCGGTGCGCACCGGGCGCAGGCCCCGCAGCCGTCCCCCGGCCCGGATGGACACCCGGTCCATCCCGCTGGCGACGGCGCAGCCCCCCTCGTAGAGGGCCGCGGCCACAGTGGCCAGGTGCCGGCTGTCCACCCCGGTCAGCTCCACCTCGCCCCCCGCGGCGGCAGTCGCCGAAAGGTAGGTGGCCGCCACGATGCGGTCCCCCATCACCCGGTACTCGCCCCCGTGCAGGGGAACTCCCCCCTCCACGGTGATCACCGAGCTGCCCGCCCCCCGCACCCGGGCGCCCAGCGCCCGGAGAAAATTCTGCAGGTCGACGATCTCCGGCTCCCGGGCGGCATTGCCGATGGTGGTCACCCCCCGGGCGCCGCAGGCGGCCAGGACGGCGTTCTCCGTCGCCCCCACGCTGGGGATGGAGAGACTGATCTCACAGCCGGTGAGCTCCGGCGCGGTGCAGCGCAGGGTCCCGCCCCGCTCCTCCACCCGGGCGCCCAGCTGCCGCAGGGCCTTCAGGTGCAGGTCGATGGGCCGGGGGCCCAGCTCACAGCCGCCGGGGTAGCTGATGGTCCCCTCCCCTGTACGGGCCAGGATGGCCCCCAGGAAGATCACCGACGAGCGCATCTCCCGCATCAGCTCGTCGGGCACGTCGCTGCGGAGGACACAGCGGGAGTCCACCGTCACCGAGTCCCCCTCCCGGACCACCCGGCAGCCCAGGTGCTCCAGGATCGCGATGGAGGCGGCCACATCGGTCAGGTCGGGGCAGTTGTGCACGCAGCACTCTCCCCCGGCCAGCAGGGTTGCCGCCAGGATGGGCAGCACGCTGTTCTTCGCCCCGTGGATCTCCACGGTTCCCGACAGCCGCCGGCCGCCGGTGATCCGATATTCAGTCATGAAATGGCCTCCCAACAGGTGGTTTCAGACCATCCTATGTGGGAAAGCCCCCCGCGGTTCCCCCGGGGTTTACATCAGGGCGCGCAGGGTGGTGTAGATCCGCTCCCCCGCGTCGGCCACCCCCAGGCCCCGCAGGCGGCGCACCATTTCGTCCCGGGCGGCGGCGTCGCCCAGCAGGCGGGACGCCGCGTCGTACAGCGCCTGCCCCGAGCAGTCCTGCTCCAGCATGAGCACCGCGCCTCCGGCTCCGGAGAGCACCCGGGCGTTCTTCTCCTGGTGGTTGGCCGTCACGTTGGGGGATGGCACCAGGATGGACGGCTTGGCGATGGCGCTCACCTCCGCCAGGGTGGACGCCCCCGCCCGGCACAGCACCAGGTCGGCCGCCGCCATCACCAGGGGCATGTCGTAGATATACTGCCGCAGCTCGCAGCCCGAGCCCTTCAGCTCCACCACACGGCGCTCCAGGTCGGCCTTCACCTTCTCGTAGCCCCGGCCCGCGCCGGCGATGTGGCGGAAGGGCCAGCCGGCCTTCTGCTCCAGCTCCAGCATCTCGGCCGTGTAGCCGTTCATCACCGAGGCGCCCAGAGAGCCCCAATAGGACAGCAGCACCGGCCGTTCGTCGTCGATGCCCAGCTTCTCCCGGGCCTGGCGGCGGGTATAGCGGAAGAAGTCGTCCCGCACGGGGGTGCCGGTGACCACCACCCGCTCGGGGTGGGGATAGTGGGCCCGGCTCTCCTCAAAGCCCACCATCACCCGGTCCACCACCCGGGCCAGCCGCTGGGTGGTCAGGCCGGGCACCGCGTTGGACTCGTGCACCGCGGTGGGGATGCCCCGCCGGGCGGCCTCCCGCACCACGGGGTAGGAGGCGTAGCCACCGGTGCCCACCACCAGGTCGGGCCGGAAGTCGTCCAGGATGCGCCCCGCCTGCTTCCGGGAGAGGGCCAGGTTCTTCAGAGTGGTCAGGTTGTGGCGGATGCCTTCGGGATCGAGCTTGCGGCGGAAGTTGGTGATGGTCACCGTCCGGATGTCAAACCCCTCCCGGGGGACCAGGTCGCACTCCATGCCCCCGTCCGCCCCCACGAAAAGGACCTGGCAGCCGGGGTGCCGCTGCTGGAACAGCCGGGCCACCGCCACGGCGGGGTTGACATGGCCTGCGGTGCCGCCGCAGGTGAAAAGGATGTTCATAACCTCACCTCAGTCACAATGTCGAAGCCGGCGCTACTCCTGCTTGGGCGCCGGGATCTGGCGGGACACCGCCAATATGATGCCCATTTCCGCCAGATGAATCCACAGGGCGGTGCCGCCGTAGCTGAAGAAGGGCAGCGAGATGCCTGTGTTGGGGATCAGATTGGTCACCACCCCGATGTTCAAGAACACCTGCACCGCCATCAGGGTATTGATGCCCACGATCACCAGGGAGCCGAACCGGTCCCGGGCGTGGATGGCCAGCCAGTAGCCCCGGATGATCAGCAGGGCGAAGAGCAGCAGCACGATCACCGCCCCCACCAGCCCCATCTCCTCCACCCAGATGGAGAAGATGAAGTCGTTCTCCGGCTCGGGCAGATAGAGGAACTTCTGGCGGCTCTGGCCCAGGCCCAGGCCGGTCAGCCCGCCGGAGGCGATGGCGTAGATGGACTGGATGGTCTGGTAGCCCTTTCCCTGGGCGTCCGACCAGGGGTCCAGCCACAGCTGGATACGGGCGGTCATGTAGGAGGTCATCTTGACCACCATGTAGAGCCCGCCCGCGGCGCTGCCGCCGCCGATGAGGCACCAGCACAGCTTCACCCCGGCGGCAAAGAGCACCGCCGCGCCCCCCGCCATGATGAGGATGGTGCCCGACAGGTGGGGCTCCTTCAGCATCAGCCCGGCCACCGCCACCAGAATCGCGCCGTAGGGCACCAGCTCCACAAAGCCGATGTCGTCCAGCTTCTGCATGACCCGGCCCAGGGTGGTCCGGCGGGTCCATTTTTTCTTCTTCTGGGTGTCCCGCTTGGCAAGTCGGGCTGAGAAAAACAGAATGACGGCCAGCTTCGCCACCTCTGAGGGCTGGAACTCCGGCCCGGCCACCAGCGCCATGCGCAGCCAGCGCTGGGCGTTGTTGTGCTCCACGCCCAGGGGGGTGAGCACCAGCACCAGCAGCACGAAGGCCGCCCCCAGCATCGGCACGGACAGGCCCCGCCAGAACTGGTAGTTGAACTTGGAGACGAAAAACAGGATCAGAAGGCCGGACACCACGAAGATCATGTGACGCTTGGCGTAGTAATACGGGTCTGCAAAATCGCTGTAATAGGCGGTGGCGAAGGAGGCGGAGAACACCGTGATGGTGCCGATGCCCACCAGCAGGAGCACCAGCATCACGAAGGGCAGATCCACCGGCCCCCGGGCCAGCTGCTGTTCCATTGTCAGATCGCGTTTCGCTTTGGCCATGGGGGCTCCTCCTCTCCCGAAGAATCACGCGCCGCTCGTCAGACGGGGAAGCGGTTCATCACGCCGAAGAAGGTGAGCACACAGGTGACCACCGTCACGCCGGAGAACACGCAGAACAGCTTCTCCTCGCTCCAGCCCCCCATCTCGAAGTGGTGGTGCAGGGGGGCCATGCGGAAGATGCGCTTGCCGTGGCTGAGTTTGAAATAGGTCACCTGGATGATGTCGGACAGGGTCTCCGCGATGTAGATGATGCCCACCGGGATCAGGGCCAGGGGGATATCCAGGGCAAAGGCCAGTCCGCACACCACGCCGCCCAGGAACAGCGAGCCCGTGTCCCCCATGAACACCTTGGCGGGGTGGAAGTTGTAGATCAGGAAGGCGCACAGCCCGCCGAACACCGCCGCGGCGAAGATGCCCAGGGTGGTGTAGCCCCAGTAGCCGGCCACCGCGGTGTAGAACAGGGCCACCGGCATGGTCACCCCGGTGGACAGGCCGTCCACCCCGTCGGTGATGTTCACCGCGTTCACCGTGCCCACCATCACGAAGGCGGCGAACACCATGTACACCACCCAGGGCAGGATCAGCTCCACATTGAGGAAGGGGATGTACAGGTTGGGGCTGAGGTAGCCCTCGTAGCGCAGCAGCACGGTGAAGGCCAGGGCGGCCGCCAGCTGCAGCAGGAACTTCTGGGGCGCGGTCAGGCCGGTGTTGCGCTTTTTCTTCACCTTCTCGTAGTCGTCCAGAAAGCCGATCAGGCCGAACACCAGGGCAAAGACGTACACCATCAGGTGCCCGTAGTCCCCCCGCATCATATCCTGCCAGCCCAGCACCACCACGGCGACGCCGATGCCGATGATGAACATCAGCCCGCCCATGGTGGGGGTTCCCTGCTTGGACATGTGCCAGGCCGGGCCGATCTCCTTGATGGACTGCCCGGCCTTCAGCCGGCGCAGAGCCGGGATGAGCAGCTTCCCGGCCAGAAAGCTCACCGCGAAGGCCACGATAAAGCTCAGTACGATCTTCATGTTCCCGTTTCCTCCCTCTCAGGGCGATTTCTCTTTCGCAAACTATACAGTTTTATCACAGTTCCGCCCGGGTTTCAACCCCAGTCCGCGGCGGGGCCGGGACAGGTCGGTGAGAAAGGCGGCCGAGCGCTCCGCCGGCACCCCCGCGGCCAGGCCGCAGGCCATCACCTCCAGCGCCTCGTACAGGGAGCACACCCGCCGGGACAGGCACACCCGGCTCAGGCTCTCCCCCGCCAGCACCTCGAACCGCAGCCGCCCGCCGGGCAGCACCGTCAGGTTCTTGGCCACCAGGTCGGCCCGGTCCTTGTTCTCCGAGTAGGTGACGGTGGGGGTCAGCTCCGCCTCCCGCCAGCTCCGGCCCACGGGATCGTCCAGCCCCAGCACGGCCACCGGCTCGCAGCCGGCGGCCACGCACCGCGCCACCTGCTCCCAGTCCGGCTGGCTCAGGCTCACCGCGCACAGCCCGCCGTCCCAGCGGGCGGGCAGCGCCCGGGCCCGCCAGCGGGAGCCCTCGCTCTCCAGCAGCTGCCGCAGAAGCCGCAGCCGCCTTCCGCCCCCCGCCACGCCGATGACGGGCGGGGCGGACGCGGCGGGCAGGGTGTTCCGGTCCATGTTCAGCACCCCTTCGGGTGGGTTTCATTCTCTCTAAGCTCCGGATCAGTCATACACGTCGTTGTTGGCGAAGCGCACCTCGATCACCGTGCCCCGGGCCGTCTGCGTGTCCGGCTGGACGGACTGGCTGATGGCCAGGGTGGACGAGGTGTAGTAGGTGGACACGCCGGCGGCCTTCATATAAAGTCCCACCTCCGCCAGGGCCGTGCGGGCCTTCTCCAGCGTCATGCCCTCCACGTTGGGCACCGTCACCGGGTCGGTGGGCACCTCCTCGCCCAGGTAGAGGATCACCTGGCTGCCGCTGGGGATGGAGGCCCCCTGGGCCGGGATCTGGCCGGTCACCGTCTCCCCGTCGCCCACGGTGCGGTAGCTGAGCTTCTTGTTCTCCAGCGTGGTGACCGCGTCCGCCCGGGACAGGCCGGTGACGTTGGGCACCGACACGTCCACGCCGTTTGCCTCCTCCTCGGTGTACTCCCGCTCCACTCCCATGTACTCCAGGCTCTGCTCGATCACCCGGCCCACCAGGGGCGCGGCCATCTGGCCGCCGCTGATGTAGGTGCCGCTGGTGGAGTACATGCCGTAGGCCCACTCGGGATAGTACAGGGCCAGCAGCACGATGATCTGGGGATCATCGGCGGGGGCGTAGCCCATGAAGGAGACGATGAAGTCGTGCTCCCCCTGCAGGGTCTCGGAGGTGCCCGTCTTGCCGCCCACCCGGTAGCCCGCCACATAGGCGTTGCCGCCGGTGCCCTCGCTGACCACGCTCTCCAGGATCTGGCTGACGTGGCTGCTGGTGGACTCGCTGATCGTCTGGCGCACCACCGTGGGGGTGGTCTGGCTGAGGATGTTGCCCGCCGGGTCGGTCACCTTATCCACCACATAGGGCTGGTACAGGTAGCCGCCGTTGATGGTGGCGGCGAAGGCGGTGACCATGCGGATGGGAGTGGTGGTGAAGCGCTGGCCGAAGGAGGCGGTGGCCAGGGACAGGTAGCCCTCCGGCGAGGTGAAGTAGTCCTTCGTCCAGGCAAGGCCCGTCTGCTCGCCCTGGAGATCCACTCCGGTGGCGCTGGTCATGCCGAAGGCCTCGAAATACTCGTAGAACTTCTCCGCCCCCAGGCGCTGGCCGATCTCGATGAAGGCCGGGTTGCAGGAGTTCTGCACCGCCTGGGCCAGGGTCTGGGTGCCGTGGCCGGTGGCCTTGGAGCAGGCGATCTTCTCCCCGTTGACGATGGCGTAGCCGGGGCAGTAGAAGGTGTCCGAGTCGGACACCACCCCCTCCTCCAGGGCGGCGGCCAGCACCACCGACTTGAAGGTGGAGCCCGGCTCGTAGGTGTCGTTGACCACCTTGCTGCGCCACTGCTGGAAGCGGGCCTCGCTCAGGGCCTGCTCATAGGCGTCCTCGGCGGCGTTGGGATCGTTCCGGATGGCCTCCAGCGCGGCGTTCAGGCTGTTGTCGATGACCACGCCGGGGTCGTTCAGGTCATAGGTGGGCAGGCTCACATGGGCCAGGATGGCCCCGCTGTCCGGGTCCATCACCAGACAGATGCCGCCCCCCTGGGCGTTGTAGGCCTCGATGCCCTCCCGCACCGCCTGCTCGGCGATCTGCTGGATGTTGGTGTCGATGGTGAGGGTGACGTCGTTGCCGTCCGAGGCGTCCACATAGGTGGAGTAGCTGCCCAGCATCTCGGTGCCGTTGCCCGCCTTGGCGGTGACCACCCGGCCCACCGTGCCCGACAGCTCGTCGTCGTACAGCGCCTCCACCCCGTAGGCCCCGCCGTTGTCGTTGACGAAGCCGATCACCTGGGCGGCCAGGCTGGAGTAAGGATAGTACCGCTTGGAGGTGGGGGTGAGGTAGAGGCAGCTGCTGAGCTTGTTGTCCGTGATGAACTGACGCACGGCGGCGGACTGCTCGGTCTCCAGCTCCTTGGCCAGGATCTGGTAGGCGGAGTCCCGCTCCATGCGCTGCTCGGCCTCCTCCCGGTCCAGCTCGGACAGGGCGGCGCACACCCCGTCGATGATCATGGCCTTCTTAGCCGCCACGGCCGCCTGATAGGCCGCCTCGTCCAGCACGCCGTCCTCGTCGGTGTAGTCCTCCTTGTCCACGCTGGCGATCACGTCCCGGGGGGAGAGGATCAGGTTGTACACCGTGGCCGACATGGCCAGCACGTTGCCGTTGGTGTCCAGGATGTCCCCCCGCATGGCGCCCACCTCCACGTCACGGGTCTGCTGGCGCACCGCCAGCTCCTCGTAGTAGTCGTGGTCGGTGACGCACAGCTGCCACAGCCGCCCGATAAGGGGAACGAACATCAGCACGCCGCACACCGCCATCAGAAAGATGCTCCGGCCCAGGATGGTCCGGTTGGCGCGCCGGTCGGCGGGTCTTTTCTTCTCCTGTTCGCTCATCTCGCTCCTCCATCCGGTCCTGCGGCATGCGCCGGACCGCGCCGCTCCTCTTTCAGGGCAAAAGGGCGTAAGAAAAGGAGTGGTCTCTCCGGTCTGCCGACCGCCCTTTCTTACGCCCCTATCTGATTGAACCGCTCCGGGCCCCTATCACCATATGGGCCGGTCAGCGCAAATATTCCGTCACGTTGTCCACGACCTCGCCCACGGCCCGCACCATCCCGGCCACGCCGGTGCCGCCCTCCTCCTGGCCGTACACCACCACCTCGTCCGCCTCGGACAGGTCGATATAGATGTACTGCTCCGCGGTGGGCTTGGTCATATAGCTGCCCACGGCCTCCTGGAGACTGGCCATGTCGAAGGTCTTCTCAAACTCCGCCGTGAGGGTGGTGTTCTCGGTCTGCAGGGCGGACAGCTGGCTCTTCAGCTCGGCGGTCTGGTCGCCCAGCACCGCCAGCTGCACATAGCTGAACACCAGCAGCGCGGCCACCACGGCCACCGCCAGGAACCCGGCCACCGCGAAGGGCGCCACCTGGCCGGCAGGACGCACGTCCACCTTGGGCCGCACGAGAGCCCGCTCCCGGGGCTTGACCCGGGGACGGGGGCGGTAGACTTCCTCCCCCGCGGGGATGCGGACCGTGCCCCCGGCGTAGCCGGGCGCGTAGGCCACGTTGCCGTAGCTGCCGTATACGCTTGTCCTTCTCTCGGTCAGTGCCGCCATCGCAAAGGCTCCTCTCTACCTCGTCTTTCGCTCTCTCAAAGCTTTTCCGCCACTCTCAGCTTCGCGCTCCGGGCCCGGGGGTTCTCAAAGCCGGGCATTTCCAGTGGGAAATGCAGGCGCCTTCGGCGCGCCGGCTTTTCCGGGGGACACCAGTTTCCCCCGGAGGCCCCCTTCCGCTCTCCGAGGAGACGGGGGGTCACAGCTTTTCCGCCCCTCTCAGCTTCGCGCTCCGGGCTCGTGGGTTCTCCTCCAGCTCCCGCTGGGAGGCCAGGACAGGCTTTCGGGTGACCAGCCTGATCTCAGGCGTTCGCCCGCACACGCACACCGGAAAGTCCGGCGGGCAGGTGCAGCCCCTGGCCAGCTCCTGGAACCGGAGCTTGACGATCCGGTCCTCCAGGGAGTGGAAGGAGATCACCGCCAGCCGCCCCCCGGGATTCAGCCGGGGGACCGCCCCGTCCAGCATCCGCTCCACCGCGCCCAGCTCGTCGTTGACGGCGATGCGGATGGCCTGGAAGCTGCGCTTGGCGGGGTGCTGCTTCTCCTTTTTTGCCTTGGCGGGCATGGCCGCCTTGATGAGCTCCACCAGCTCCAGTGTGGTCTCGATGGGTCTCTCCTGCCGGCGGCGCTCGATGGCCGCGGCGATCTGGGGCGCGTAGCGCTCCTCCCCATATTCGAAAAGGATACGGCGCAGCTCCTCTCGCGGCCAGGTGTTCACCACCTGGGCGGCGGTGAGGGAACTGCTCCGGTCCATGCGCATATCCAGCGGGGCGTCCGCCATGTAGGAGAAGCCCCGGCTGCCGTCGTCCAGCTGGGGGGAGGACACCCCCAGGTCGAACAGCATCCCGTCCACCCCGGTCACGCCCAGCCCGTCCAGGATGGTCCCCAGGTCGGCGAAGTTGCCGTGGACCAGGGTGACCCGGTCCCGCCAGGGGGAGAGCCTGTCCCCCGCCTCGGCGATGGCCTGCTCGTCCCGGTCGACGGCGATCAGCCGTCCGGTGGTCAGGCGGCGGACGATCTCCACGCTGTGGCCCGCCCGGCCCAGGGTGCCGTCCAGATAGATCCCCTCCGGCCGGATGGCCAGCGCCTCGATGCACTCGTCCAGCAGCACCGGGCGGTGGGTGAACACGCCCTCCATCTTACAGGCCCAGCGCCTCGAAGCAGGCGCGCATCTTCTCGGGGGTCATCTCCTCTTCCTCGCTGGCGTTCCAGACGTCGGCCGCCCAGATCTCCGCCCGGTCGTTCACGCCGATGATCACCGCGTCCTTGTCCAGTCCCGCGTAGGCGCGCAGCTTCTGGGGGATCACGATACGCCCCTGGCTGTCCGGCTCGCACTTGGCCGCGTTGGCGAACAGGCGGCGGGCAGCGGCGGACTGGCTCATGGGCAGGGCGGCAAGCTTCTCGGTGAACCGCTCCCAGGTGGACAGGGGGTACATGGCCAGGCAGGCGTCCACCCCCGCGGCCAGATAGAAGGTGACCCCCAGCTCCTCCCGGAGCTTGGCGGGAATGAACAGTCTGCCCTTGGCATCGATGCTGTGCTCATAGGTGCCGGTCAACCTGTTCACCCCCTCCACTTTGGTGGATTTTCAATCTACTTTGCTCCATTTCGCTCCACCAGTGTTCCCAGTATAACTGTTATGTAAACAGATTGCAATACTTTTTTGAAATTTTTTCATCAGAAAAATCGTGTGTTTCCAATGCTTTGCAGTGTTTTTTCCTTTTTCCCCCATCCTCTTTTGGCTCCATTTGGTAACAAATGATTGCAAACTTCAGAGTCCCATTTTTGCTTCTTCCCACGGTGTGGTGTTTCTCCCTTGACGATGGCACAATATCTTGTGCCGCATCTCCATAAAAAGGCTGCGGCCCGTGCTGTGCACAGGCCGCAGCCTTTTTTCAGATCCGCCGGGCTTTTTCGTCCGGATCACTGCCCCGGCGGGCAGTACAGCGCCAGATAGACCACCCCGTCCTGGAGTTGGAGCACCGTGTTGGCCCTCCCGCCCTGGCCGTTGTCCAGGCCGCCCCAGGTGTAGATGCAGAAGTCCGCCGTGCCCGCCTCCACGTCGTCCACCGTGGGGGCCGGGACCTGCTGCCCGTCCACCGGGGTGTACATGAAGGGGGGCTCGCCGTAGGCCTCGGTCACGGCCGCCAGCGCCGCCCGGAGCACAGCCGGGACGTCGGCCTGGGAGGGCCGGAACTCATACTGCCCCCACCACAGCAGGCCGCTCTCGTCGAAGGAGTACACCGCCGCGCAGGGCCAGCCGTCCAGCTGGCAGTCCCGCCGGGCGTCCTCCGGGACCTCATCCCCGGGGAACAGGTCCTCGTAGGAGTCCCCCCACGCCAGCCCGCCGAAGCCGGTGCACGCCCCGGAGGTGAGCGTCACGGTCTGCGTGTCCGCCGGCTTGGCCATGAAGCTGACAGTGATCATCCCCCCGTAGCCGCTTCCAAGGACCAGGGAGACGGTCCCGCCGTCCAGCTCCTTCCAGAAGGCCGAGCAGCCCGTCACTCCCTCGGCGGTGAGCTGCTGCGCTGTCACCGGGCCGGTAAGTGCTGCGTCCCCGCTGCCGCCGGGGCTCAGGGCGCAGCTGGTGGGCTCGCCGTACAGCCGGGTGAGGTAGGCCAGCATCTGGTTGAAATCAGCCGCCGCCCGCACCGGCCAGTCCTCGGCCTCCTCCCGCTGGGGGGTCCACTCGGCGGCGCTCCGATAGCCCAGCCTGCTGAACTGCCCTGACAGCAGTGTCATGCCGCCCTCTTCCTCCTGGAACAGGTGGCAGGCGATCACGCTCAGCCCGGCAAAGCTGGCGGTCTGGTCCATCAATGTCACCGTGGAGCGGCCGCCCAGGTCGTCCGCCAGCTCCCGGGGCAGCACATAGCCCCAGGGCAGTCCTTCAAAGCCGGTGAGGGTCTCGGTGTACTCGTCCAGCGTCACATCGGTGAAATCGTACTCCGCCGGCGGAGCGGACTGCTCGGGCTCCTCCGTCTGCACCGGGCCGGTCTCCGCCGGTCCGGTCTCCTCCGGTGCCTCGCCGGAGGGCGTGCAGGCGGCGCACAGGGCCAGCAGGGCCGCCGCCAGGATCAGGGTCAAAAACCTGCGTTTCATAAAAGTCCCTCCTCTCCGTCCGTCTCTCCGCCTGCCGTTCAGCTCCGGTATGCTGAGGCGGCGGTAAAGACCACATGGACGTCTCCGTTGTCAAAGGTGTACACCACAGGGCCCGCCGTCCCCGCCTTGGGGCGCCCCTCCGCGTTGGACCAGGCGATCATTTGGGGCTCGCCGGGGGTCTGGGAAAACTCCGGCTCGCCGTACAGCCCGGCGAGGTAATCCACCACCGCCCGGGTCAGGGCGGCCTCATTGCCCTTCCCTGCGTTCAGGGCGTACCAGCCGGCCGCCAGCCGGCCGTCCTGAAAGGTGTAGTACGCCTTGGCGGGCATCCCGCCGAAGGTGGTGCTCTCCCCCTGCAGCTCGGTATACTCCCAGTCCTCACCGTTCAGCACCGACTGCAGGCTGTCCCCCCACAGGGCGTACTCAAACCCCGCCACATCGGCCGCCAGGCCGGGGGCGTCCACCCCCTCCAGGGTGATGGCCGTCCGGCCGGCGTCCGCCAGGGGCTCGGCATTGGGCGTGAAGGTGACGGTGAGGGACAGGCCGTAGCTGTCCGCCAGCTGCAGGGTCACCCGTCCGTTCTCCAGGCTGTCCCAGGACATCCAGCCGTCCCCCGCGCCCTGGGCGCCGTACTGCTCCGCCGTCAGGGGGGCGGTGAGCGCCTCCGGTGCGCCGCCGTCCTTCCCCAGGGTATAGCTGTCCGGCTGGCCGTACAGCTGGGTGAGATAGGCCGCCGTCTGGTTGAACCGCTCAACCGCCATGGCCGTCCCTTCCTCCACGTCGTCGGGGGTCAGGAAGCCCTGCATGACATACTGTCCCATCACCAGCGCCCGCTGGTCCTCCTCCAGGCCGGGGATACCGGAGGTGTAGCTGAAGATGCGCTCCATGTGGAAGGTGAGCCCGGCAAATCGCTCCACGGTGGTCAGGGCGATGGTCTCATTCTGTCCGGTGGCCAGGGCGTCCACCGTCTCCTGAGGCAGCACATAGCCCCAGGGCAGCCCGCCGAAGCCGGTGAGGTCCTTCGTGTACTCGTCCAGCGTTTCGCCGGTAAAGTCGTACTCCGCCGATGGAGCGGACTGCTCCGGCTCCTCCAGCGCCGTGTTCAGGATCCCCAGGGTCACGGTTCCCGGCTGGGTGAAGCAGAGGCTGACCAATACCTGTCCGCCCCCTTCATCCTCCATGGGCGGCCACGCGTCCACGTAATTGACGACCTCTCCGGCCAGCACGGCATCCACGCCCTTTTCCCACTGCGCGGTCTGCCCGGCGGATGTGATCGGCTCCCCATAGCTGCCCACCAGTTCCTCCCGCACAGTTTGGAAGATCGTCTTGCCGTCCCCGTCACTATCCTGATCGAACTCATAACAGCCGAAAAACAGCGCGCCATCCCCGTTGAAGGAGAGCTTCAGCTGGCAGGGATACCCCGCCAGTTCTCCCTCCACCACACCGGGGTCGGGCGCCTTTTCGCCGGGGAAGATACGCTCATAACTCTCCCCCCACTCCAGCCCGCCCAGGCCGGAGCAGACCCCCTCCAGTTGGAACCCGTCGGTCTTTTCCGCTGTCTGTTCCGGAGCGCAGGCGGCGCACAGGGCCAGCAGGGCTGCCGCCAGGGCCAGGGCCAAAAGCCTGCGTTTCATGAAAGCTCCTCCTTTCTCCGGTTCGTTCTGCCGTGTGTTTCCGTCAAAAATCCGCTTCATGCAAATGCCCCTCCTCTCGCCGCCGGCGGAGGAGGGGCCTGCGAAGGGGGTCACTCCCCGTCCGGCTTTTTTCCTTTTCGCTTCTTCACACATTCCGTGAGCAGGTACTCGATCTGTCCATTGATGGAGCGGAAGTCGTCCTCCGCCCAGGCGGCCAGCTCTTTCCACAGGGCGGGCGACACCCGCAGCAGGATCTGCTTTTTCTCCTTGTCCTTGTTGTCCATGGGAGCGTCGCCCTCCTTTCCCGGGGTCTAAGCCGGCGCGGCCCGGTCTCTCCCCAGGTCCAGTTTAATACAGGCTGCCCGAATTGACAATGGGCTGAGCGTCCTTATTGCCGCAGAGCACCACCAGCAGGTTGGACACCATGGCCGCCTTGCGCTCCTCGTCCAGGTTCACCCTGCCGCTCTCCTCCAGCTTCTCCAGGGCCATCTCCACCATGCCCACCGCGCCGTCCACGATCATCTTCCGGGCGTCCACGATGGCGGAGGCCTGCTGCCGCTGGAGCATGGCCGCCGCGATCTCGGGGGCGTAGGCCAGGTGGGTGATCCGGGCCTCCAGCACCTCCAGCCCGGCGATGTCCGCCTTCTCCTGGATGGCCGCCTTCAGCTTCTCCGCCACCTCCTGGCTGCTGCCCCGGAGGGTGCACTCGTCGCCGCTGTCCTCCGCCAGGTCGTAGGGGTACAGGCGCACGATGTTGCGCAGGGCGGAGTCGGCCTGGATGGACAGGTACTCCATGTAGTTGTCCACGTTGAACACCGCCTTGGCCGTGTTCACCACCCGCCAGATCACCACGATGCCGATCTCGATGGGATTGCCCAGCTTGTCGTTGATCTTCTGCTTGCGGTTGTCCAGGGTGATGGCCTTCATGGAGATGCGCATGCCGGAGGTGCTGTCCCCCTTGCTCTTCACCTTGC